>NZ_JBXYJH010000002.1:0-98730 GCF_057396215.1 Psychrobacter sp. CX18
TAGACCTTGGCTAGGTTTGTAACAACGTCTGGGGCGATTTTAGTATCAGCCCGAAGGGGCGGGACTTTTTTTTGCCAATATATGGCGAAATTTTCTAACTTAGAATGACTAAGCGTCAAAAATTTCTCTGCATATTGACTAAAAAATAGTCTCCGCCAGTGCCATGGTCGAATGTTCCACACGCCCTAGTCTATGTATTAACTATTGTGTCATATTGGCTATATTACAAGTGTGCAGCAGTCTGATTTAGGCGACGACATATTTTGTTAAATGACATATTGGTATAAACAGATGAGTTATTTGACAAGACAAGTTTTGCAACCCCGAAAAATAGGTTATAAATTAGAATGACGTTTATAAAGCACCCAACAAAAATTGTTAAAACTATTAAGATGTAACGTTATAACAGCAAAATTAGCTAAGCAATAACACGAATTACATAATCAGAACAAGAACTGTAAACGGGTCAAAGTAAGTTACAAACCCTGCGTAGCCGACCTATCATCTGCTTGTTATGATAAAGATAAATTATGATTAAAAAATGCCAAGAATTATTTGATAAACAGTTTTAATTATCAAGTTATATTGAGGTTTAAAAGGAAACAGGGTTTAGGGTCCAATTTTAGCCTAGACTCAAAATAAAAAAATTTAATTTATTGAACTAATTTAAATAAACTTAAAAAGGATATTTTATGAAAGCGACACTAAAAAGCTTACGCGAAACAAAAGCCAATCCAGCAGTGAGTATTTTTGTTAAAACGCATCGTGAACATCCCGAAAATGAACAAGATCATATTGCATTAAAGAATCAACTTAAAGTGGCAGAAGAACGCTTAATCAATGAATATGATAAGCGTACAGCGTCCACTATTTTAGAAAAAATTCATGCCAAAACTGATGAATTAAATCACAATTATAATTTGGATACGTTAGCTATCTTTGCCAGTACAGATGATGTTCAAGTTATTCGTATGCCATTTGATACTCAAGAGCGTGTAATTATCGATACTCATTTCGCGACTCGTGATTTAGTTCGTGATATGGCAAGCTCGGTTCACTACTATGCCGTAGTCCTTGGCCGTGATCAGGCACGCTTGATTGAGGCAGCAAACAATCGTGTTATCAAAGAGTTTGATGACGATGATAATGCTCAGAATAATATGAAAAATATTCCCTTCCCAATTGAGAATAATAGCTTGTATAAAACAGGGGACGGCGGGTCTGATCGTTCAGCCAATAACGAAAATAGCGCGTTAAAGGAATACTTTAACCGCGTCGACAAGAGTGTGCAAGAGCTATGGGGCGAGCATAAAATGCCACTGGTACTAGTGGGTGATGCTCGTAATATTAGCTACTTTAAAGAAGTATGTGATCGCCCTGAGAATATCATTGCCTCTGTTGATAATATTACAGATTTAGAAGAGGGTTCGCCTCAGCATATTATTGATGGGGTACAAGACGCTATTGAAGAATACCGCTCAACCCTCCATAAAGAAGCAGTAGGAGCTATTGATAAAGCTCGCGGTGCTGATTTAGTGCGTACCGATCTACAAGAGGTCTATCAAGCAGCGTTCCAAGGGGCGGGTGAAACACTTTATGTGCGCCAAGGCTATATACAGCCTGCCAAGATTGATGCCAAAGCTCAAACCTTACAAGTAACAGATGAGGCATCTGGTGAAGGTGTCACCGATGATGCCATTGGTGAAATTATTGAGCTGGTTATTCATAATGGTGGTGAGGCAGTCTTCTTACCTGAGGATATTATGGGTAAAGATCAGCCTATTGCACTAGTGACTCGCTATTAGTCATTATATATCAATAAACTGTGGTTATTAACTAGATATCATTTGGTCATAAGGCTTAATGAGGAAATCATTCACCATAAACACCAGTTCTTATACTGGTGTTTTTTTATCAAGATCTATTACCAATAAATCACCTCCATATCTATATTTTTAGATATTATTCAGATTTTTGGACTCTATACAAGAATATCTATACTTATTATAGTAGGTAATCTATATTAATATATTAGGGTCTGTTGAAAAAATAAAGACAGCTTAATGTATAACTTAGGAGGTTTGAAACTATCAACTCTATTTTTAAAATTTTATCTATTATAGGGGCTATGACCTGCGTACTTGGTTTTTCTACGACCAGTATGGCGACAATAAGTAATGTGAAAGTTTACGACTTTAGCGGCACTGAAAATGTTACCGATTATCAAGCTCTACCTATAGAAATTACTGATTACTATCAAGACAATACTAGCATTAACCCGTTAGGGTTGACTATGGACTCTTTGGCAAAGATAACTACTTGGCAGGATAAACAAGGAGATAATTATCTAGTACAGTTTAAACGTTCAAGAGAGTATAGCAATAATGACCCAAATGAGGTGATAAGTCATCTGTATGTAGAAGATGGTAATGGTATTAAACGTCATTGGCAGGTCTATGATTCGCAAGCGTCCTGTGATCTAGATGTCATAACAGACTTTGCGGAGCATTCACCTATCCTATCGGACGTGAATAATAATGGTATTGCTGAAGTGGCAATTACTTACTATTTAGGCTGCCGGGGGGATGTGAGTTATGATGACATGAAAGTTATTATGTATGAGGGTAGCAATAAATTTGCCGCAAGAGGCTATTCAGCGATTTGCGATAGTCAGACAAAACGACCCGTTGATACCTCAGGGCATTATGGCGGTGGTTATACGATAGATAAGTCGCTCCTTAATCGTTCTGATTTAAAGCCAGTTGATAAAATTCTGATGCGCGAACAGCTAAAATCGGTCTGGCAACAGACACAGTGCTCAATATATTTTAATTATAGTGACATCTAGTATCGTTATAATGGACGGGGTATTAACAGCATTTAATGGTCTATAGAACTCTATGAAAAGCATCACTATCACTAGCTACAACATCCATAAAGGTATGTCGCAGTTTAATCGGCAGGTGGTAACCCAGCGGATAGGAGCGTCTTTAAAAGACCTTAATCCAGATATTCTTTGTCTTCAAGAAGTTCAAGGTCAGCATCTCAAGCGAATGGTAAAATACAATGAATATCCAAACCGGTCGCAACATGAGTGGTTTGGAGAGTTCCTAGACTGTGAACACAGCTATGGCAAGAATTCTGAATATGACAATGGGCATCATGGTAACGCTGTATTAAGCCGTCATCCCCTTGATCCTAAGCATAACGTTAATATAACTGTCAATAAGCTTGAAAGACGCGGTGTCCTCCATTGTGAAGTATTACCCGCTGGCTGGGATGAGCCAATAGTGGTGCTATGCGCTCATTTAAACTTATTAGAACATGACCGGCAGAAACAATATAAAGCGATTGCCGCCTATGTGAATGATACTATCGATCAGAGTCGGCCATTAATTTTGGCAGGTGATTTTAATGACTGGAAGAAGAACTCGTGTGAACAACTTGCTGGTGATCTCAATATGACAGAAGTATTCATGCACCTACATCGTAAATTGTTACCTACCTTTCCAGCCCGTATGCCAATCCTTAGCTTGGATCGTATTTACGTTCGTAACTTAAAAGTGAAACGCGCTTGGGTGCATAAGGGTAAGCCTTGGTCCGAATTATCTGACCATTTGCCCATCAGTGCCGAATTAACGCTAGCTTAGAATAAGAGAATAAACAAAAAAATACCGCTATCTCAGATAGCGGTATTTTCTATTCACTTTTCATAAACTTCTAAAATAATTGAGTCTAAAATAATAGAAAAGCGATTATAAACTAAAAATTAAGTTAGGTGATTAACCCATATCTTCACTGCCATCGATCACAAAACTTACAATCATAATCACATGATATGAGCTGATATTACCATCAGATACACCGACTTTCTGTTCTTTAACCCAAGCGCCTTGGACATTATTTACTGTCTTCGAAACTTGAGCGATACCTTTTTGAATGGCATCTTCAAAGCTTTTGGTTGAGGTACTGCTGACTTCAATATTCTTAGCAACTGTCATTATATAATTCCTTTTTTATGGTTAATTTTCTTATTAATAAACCAACGTTTATTCAAATATTATCTATCTAAACGCTGACTGTCATTTAGGGAGACCTGAGCGCTATCTGTTAACCTACTCTCTCACTTATGAACACTTAACTTTTAAGTAAATTTCATAACTGAGCTCAATGTTATGACTAACATCACTATCATCGATTGAATTTGATAACAATAAGTGGCAACTTGTCTACCTAAGTGTCATTCTAACATTATTTTAATGAACATCATAATAGGTATAAGGTTGTGATTAAGTTATAGGTCTATAAGACAAAACTTAACAATACTCATTGGCTTTTTGGTTTGGTTTTATTTCTGCTTCGTCCGCTACGACGACGTGCAGGCTTTTTATCAGCAGCCGACTGCGCTGAATTAGTCTTGGCTTTGCCATCCTTTTTAGATTGATTTAAGGCACTGGCTTTAAGCTTAGCGACCAATTCAAAATCAATTTGCAAAAGATCCATATTCACGCCAGCGACTTTAATACGAACCAAGTCGCCTAAGCCATATAAGTTACCTTTATCTTTACCGATTAGTTGTTGCTGCTTTTCATCATAGACAAAGTAGTCATTACCCACATTTGAGATATGCACTAGCCCATCAATAAATAGATCAGTTAAGGTGATGAATAGTCCGAAGCTGGTAACGGCCGTCACCACACCATCAAACTCTTCACCAACATGATCTTTCATGTAATGGCACTTGAGCCAGCTTTCTACAAAGCGTGACGCCTTTTCGGCACGGCGTTCGGTATCCGAGGTTTGTTGTCCTGCTTCCTCAAGAGTAAAGTCCATTTGAGGTTGTTTTTTACCCGTGACTTCCGCTTTAATCGCTCGATGCAACATTAAATCAGGATAGCGGCGAATAGGAGAGGTGAAGTGAGAGTACTCTTCATACGCCAATCCAAAGTGCCCAATATTGTCTGGCGAGTAGTTTGCTTGCATCATTGAGCGCAGCAACATACTGTGGATACTGACGGCATCAGGACGATCTTTAGTCGCTTCAATAATGCGCTTATAATCTGCTTGCGTCGGACTTTCCTCTGGGAATCCGATACCAAAGTTTTTGGCGTATTCATGTACCACTCGTGATTTCTCATCACTGGGTTTGTCATGGTTACGATACAATACAGGCAGCTCTTTTTCTAAGGCAAAGTTAGCCGCACAGGTATTGGCAAGTAGCATTAACTCCTCAATAAGCTTATGAGAGTCGCCACGAGTACGTGGGACGATGGCATCAATACCGCCTTCTTCATTGAACTTAATATACGTCTCAGGTGTCTCAAACTCCATCGCATTGCGCTCTTCACGCTTTTTAACCAAGGCTTTGAATAGCTGATGCATGGTATCGATAGATTTTTTGACGTCTTTATTACCCGTTAATGACTCAGGTACGTCATTCATATTGCCATCAAAGTAATCATTCACTTGATTATAAGTCAAGCGAGCTTGTGAGTGCATCACTGAGGGGTAGAATTCATAACCTGTAATTTTACCGGCACGAGACAGCTTAATGTCTGCCACCATACATAGGCGATCAACACCAGGGTTTAATGAGCACAGCCCATTTGATAACACTTCTGGCAACATCGGTACCACGTGATGGGGGAAATATACCGATGTCCCACGCTCAAATGCCTCGTGATCTAGGGCAGAGTTTGGGGTCACATAATGGCTGACATCAGCAATAGCAACGACCACGCGATAATTACCACCTGAGCGTTTTTCTGCAAACACAGCATCATCGAAATCACGTGAATCTTCACCATCAATGGTGACCATAGGCAGGTGACGGATATCAGTGCGACCTTTGATGTCTTTTTCAGTCGGTTCTTTATAACTATTGGCTTGTTTTAAAACGCCGGCACTAAATTCACTGGGTATATCGTAGTTCAGTAAGGTGGTTTCGATAATCACTTCACGGTCATTATCATCATCCATCACCTCAACAATCTTACCCGTCGCAAACTCGTGCTGAGTTGGCCAATCAATGATATCTACTTTGACAGGGACACCGGGTTTGGCGTTTAGCGCCTTCACATTTTCATCAGTGACAGTAATCGGCTGATGGTTGTTAGGGCTGGCTAAGTTTACGGTATAGCCTTCATCGTCTTTTTCTAAAGTGCCGATAAAGTGGGTCTGTTGGCGATCCGTTACTTCAACAATGCGACCTTCAGTACGTCCACGATTATCAGTCGTAGTACCGATGGCGTTGACGGTATCCCCATTAAACACCCAACGCATTTGCTTCTCATGTAAGAACAAATCTGGCATGTCATCAAGTACGACAAAACCGAAGCCTTTAGCATGAGCAGAAACGGTGCCAGTAACCACGTCTTGTTGCGTGACTGCACGATATTTACTCGGTCTGCCATCACGATTGATTTGACCATCACGGGTCATGGCTTTTAGGCGGTTGCCTAAGGCATCAAATTGATCATCATTATTAATGCCGAAGGATTCAGCCAGTTGTTTGTGTGTCAGCTCACCTTTATCCGCCAGAGTCTGCAAGATTAGCAGACGGCTTGGAATAGGGTTGTCATAGTTTTGAGCTTCTTGTTGTGCGTTTGGATCGTTCCAGGTCATAGAATACCGTATAAGTTATTTATATTTTAATTTTTTGATGTTAGGTCAGTTTTTAGTACAAAGGGGGAGGCCGTTAGCTGACCTATTTATGTAACGAGTAGAATAAAAAATCATCTATAGACAAAAGTGATGCCTATTAGCAGGTATATTAACATAAAAAATCAGTTAATAAGTATGAGCAACTAGGATAGTAAGCGTTAAAGATCGTAAAAATTTAATAATGGCTATAGAAAATATAAATACTAGGGGCTGATCAATAGCGTATTTATTGAATAAGGTCTTATCCGACACCGAATAAGACCTTTTATAGTGACAATATATTTAAAATATTGGGTCAAATGCGACTATTGCTCTTTGCTTTTAGTCTCTAGGTAACGGCCAATTTCATCTTTAAGCGCAAGTTTACGACGTTTCATACCATCGATCTCTTCTTCACGACTGGTAGATTTCACCACATCATTTTCAAGCTTGTCGATTTCGGTGTCTAATTTATTGTGTTCTTCAAACAACTTTTGGAAATGAGTATCACTGTTCTTAAGTTCAGAAATTAAGTCACGGTATTCATGGAACATATCTTTATCCTTATTAGTTAGTAGTTGTCTAGTACTCGTCTAGTAGCTAGAACTGTTTAGTTAATTACGTGTCAAATGACAGGGTGATGAAGGGCAGCTATTATCTATTATTTAACTGCCTCTCAAACGAGAGTTGTTTTAACTATTAAAGCTTATTAATTTAGACTTTTTTCTCACTAAATTGTACCCAAAATATCACAGCTTGACCATGATTAATATTATATGTTGTAAGTTATGGATAGCATTGAAGTAATTAATATAGCTGCGATTTAAATACGCCATATTATGATTTAATATTTCAAAACTATGTTAACCATACTATTGGTTTTATAAAACATATTATTCGAATTTATAAGCTTGTTGTTAGACTTAAACTCCCCGATAATATAATTAAGAATAAGATGTAGATATCAAAAAATTATATTATAAACAGACTGCTACGCTTATAACTTAGTTTATTTCACTTAAATTTTTTACTTCTATGACATCAAATCCTGAATTAAATACCTTAATACTAAGTTGAAATTTTTTGTGCATTCAATTTGGTAAACAAAAACGAATGAGGAGTTCGATATGTTAGACCAAAGTTTATTAGACGCCGTAAAGAGCTATAGTGAGAAAATGACCCGTCCTATCAGCTTTGTTATTGGTGCCGGTGAGCATGAGAAACGTGCCGAACTGGTTGATTTTTTGACCAAAATAGCGGGTACTAGCGACAAAATTAACTTTGATGTTAATAATACTGATGATAGCTTACCTAGCCCTATTAGCTTTAAAATTACCTCTGAAAACAGCGAAACAGGTATCGTATTTAGCGGTATCCCAGGCGGGCATGAATTTACCTCATTAATTTTAGCGATTCTACAAGCCGGTGGACATACCTTAAAGCTTGATGACAGCATTCAAAAAATGGTTAAGCGCATTGGTCAGCCATTACAGTTCCAAACTTACGTGTCATTGTCTTGTCACAACTGTCCCGATGTGGTGCAGGCATTAAACCAGTTTGCGCTGCTCAATGAGGGTATCAGCAATGAGATGATCGATGGTGGCTTATTCCAAGAGCAAGTCGAAGCCAATAACATTCAAGGCGTACCAGCAGTATTTTTGAATGGCAAACCTTTCTTAAATGGTAAAGTGGATACTGCTCGTATTATCGATAAGCTGCAAGCGGAATACCCAGACTTATTAAATGCGGCGAGTGCCGATGACCAAGAGCAATTAGAGCGTCAAGACGTTACCGTTATTGGGGGTGGTCCAGCAGGCGTGTCCTCAGCGATTTATAGCGCCCGTAAAGGTTTAAAAGTTACTATCATTGCTGACCGTATCGGTGGACAGGTGAAAGATACTCAAGCAATTGAAAACTTAATCTCTGTACCTTTAACCACGGGTAACGAGCTGTCCGCTAACTTTGAAAAACATCTTAAAGAGTATGACATTAATATCAAAGAGCACGTTAGCGTGAAACAGTTGTCTGAAACTGAAGATGAAAACTACAACATTCATCTGAATACCGGTGAGCAGTTTGAGACCCGCAGCATCATCATCGCCACCGGTGCACAATGGCGTAAGCTGAACGTCCCTGGTGAAGAAGAAAATATCGGTAGCGGTGTGGCGTACTGCCCACACTGTGATGGTCCATTCTTTAAAGGTAAAGACATCGCGGTTATCGGTGGTGGTAACTCAGGTATCGAAGCGGCGTTGGACTTAGCGGGTATCGTGAAAAACGTCACGGTATTTGAGTTCGCGGATGGTTTAAAAGCGGACCAAGTATTGATTAACAAAGCCAAAGAGACTAAAAATATTAACATCATTACCTCAGCGGCGACCAAAGAAATTAAAGCATCTGACGGTAAAGTGACCTCCATCGTCTATGAAGATCGCACGTGTGGCGAAACCAAAGAGCAAGAATTGTCGGCGGTATTCGTGCAAATTGGTCTGGTGCCAAACTCTGAGTTTGTTAAAGGGTTTGTCGATGTGAACCGCTTTGGCGAAATCGAAATTGATGAAGCTTGCCGAACAGATCGTAAAGGTATCTTTGCTGCCGGTGACGTGACTACTGTACCGTTTAAGCAAATTAACATTGCAATGGGCGAGGGCAGTAAAGCGGCGTTATCCGCATTTGAATACCTTGTGATGCAATAAGCAGTAAGCCTATGAAATAGCTTAAGCCATGCCTATAGCTTAATGCTACCTACACAACCACCTCTGTTATTTGCAGAGGTGGTTTTTTTAGGTTTGAAGATAGAAAAAATCTCATAAATCAACTTTAAATTCTGTAATAACAATTAAATACAATCCTATTCCTAACTTTGATATAATCACAAACTTTATTTTTGCTATGAAAAATAATTTTATTAAATGAGGTGCCTTCGGTCATACCGTCATAGGCTATAAAGCAGGTTAGACGTCGGCATAGATTTCTATGACGCTTAATAAAGACTTATTAAATGCCTATCCATTGACCTGAATGTGCTGTCTTTTTTATAAGATATGTTCTATTTAATAAGTTTTGTTTTATAACCTGACTATTTAATGATCAGTTAATGATCTGTTAATAAACCGACTATTTTATTATCTGGTTTTTGATTATCTGATTATCTGATTTTCCATAACCTACCCTGTTCGCAACTTATTAAAACTCATTGTAGGCTAGTGCTTTTAGCCCAGCAAATCAAAACCTTTAATTAAAAAAGCTGGGCTAAAGCAACAGCCTACGTTAAGAGTTGAAAGTGGGGTATAACCTCGTTTTTTTATAAACTGTCTCTTTCAAAAATCGTTTAGAGGATTCAGGACTCATTTTAAAAGGAAGGAGCTTAACGATGGATTTAATTCATGCATTTTTCTCCAAAGTAGGTGATTTAACCTGGGGCTGGTCGCTGGTTCCGATGTTGATTATTTTTGGCTTATTGTTCACGATTGTCGGAAGATTTGCCCAGTTTAGATATTTCAAACGCATGTTTTCAGTATTTCGCAATGAAGAAGTTGGCGAGGAGGGAATCAGTGCGCGTCAGGCCTTGCTAGTCTCTATTGGCGGGCGAGTAGGTGGCGGTAACATCGCAGGTGTGGCAGTGGCTATCTCACTGGGTGGACCGGGCGCTGTATTTTGGATGTGGTTAGTGGCGCTGGTTGGTATGATGACCAGTATTGTTGAGTGTAGCTTGGCGCAGTTATATAAGCGCAAAGATCATGAAGGTAACTTTCGGGGCGGTCCTGCATCCTATATTTTGCATGGGTTAGGCAAGGATTATAAGTGGCTTGCGGTTATTTATGCTATCTCATTACTATTATCATTTTCAGTTGGATTTATTGCCTTCCAAGGCAACACGGTGGCAGGTTCTGCCCTTGAAAGCTTCGGTATTGATCGCTGGATATCAGGGTTAGTACTGGTGATTGCGGGCGGTTTTATTGTCTTTGGGGGTATACAGCGTATCGCTAAAGCCGCTGATATTGTGATCCCCATTATGGCTTTGATCTATTTGGTAATGGCATTGCTCATTATTGTGCTGAATATCACAGAGCTTCCCGCTTTAATGGCAACCATTGTCAAAAATGCCTTTGGAATTGAGTCTGTCGTGGGTGGCGGTATCGGTGTGGCCATTGAACAAGGGATGAAGCGTGGTTTATTCTCTAATGAAGCAGGGTTAGGCTCTGCACCTAACGTCGCTGCCACTGCTTATGCCACGCACCCCGTTAGTCAAGGTATCTCACAATCGTTGTCAGTATTCATTGACACTATCGTGGTGTGTAGTGCCACGGCATTTATGATTTTGCTCAGTGGGGTTTATCAACCTGGCGTTGAGATTGATGGTATTGTATTGGCGCAGCAGGCCTTAACCAGCGAACTTGGAAATTGGTCACAATATGTGCTAACAATATCGCTACTGCTTTTTGCCTTAAGCTCTATTATGTACAACTACTATATGGGCGAGAATGCCATTAACTTTTTGGTTAAAAAGAACATTAAATCAGCCACATTTGTTTTGCGTATCGTGGTGGTTGGTATTTTATTTGTGGGCGCTATGATGGAAAAGGCAGAAGATGTGTTCTTCTTTGCCGATCCACTCATGGGTGTGTTGGCATTGGCAAACTTATTAGCCCTGATTATGTTGTTCCCACGTGCTAAACGCTTGCTCGATGACTTTGCGGCTCAATTAAAAACTGGTGTCAAAGTGCCTTTATTTGATGCACAAGAGTATGAGAAGTTAGATCTTGATCTTAGTGCTTGGGGTAAAAAGGCAGTACAAGAAGCCAAAGAGATGAAAGAGAACTCTTGATTGGTTTATAGAACTTACTCAGTATAAAAATATATAGCGACTGGGTATCATTTATTCGCTGGCTGTACAGTAGTTCCAGAGGCGTCATAAATAATATCCAGTCGCTTTAAAAATATTAATCATCTATGGTTATGACAGTCTTATTTTATGTTTGTAAGCCACCTTAGCTTGTTTTTGGTGGTTTTTTTGTCGCTAATCCTTTTGTACGTTTATCGTTTTAACCCTGTTACCCCATCGACCAAGGTTATTTTATTATGAAAAAGTTAATTTTGACTTGTTCAATTCAATGATTTAACGTAAGTCTATTAACATTACCTTAAATATAGAAAATATAATGTCATCTAATACTTTAAATTTTAAACGACTTTTACTTACATTTAGCTTAATGAGCTTTTTCACGGTTTCAGCTTTTGCGGGGCAAAGTGTGAACAGTATCATTGAGAGGTACTACCCCTTTTATTATGAACCCAAGGACTGTCGCGGGGTGATCGCTAAAGATGGGACTTCTAGTTATGAAGACATTGTAAATCGCACTGGATATTGTATTGAAATTGACAAACAAGTTGAGGTTGAAACTGAGGCAGGTAAGCGACTGTACATTGCGATAATCGGTGATGTTGCTTTTTCTCCTGAGGGAGGCGAGGATTTTGGATCACATGCCGATTCAGGGCTAGTAGGTATGCTGATATTAAAGCCCGGTAACTCATATGAAGGCGCAGGCTGGCAAGTAGAGTATGCCAATCCCACCATGAATGCAGGGGCTTTCGGAAACGGGCTACATGATTGGGATTTAATACAAGTTGCACCAGATAAATGGGGATTTATTAATGTACATAGTGATTCACACTATAGTCAGTCTTTTTCAGAGTATGTCTTATTAACACCAGATCCATACTCAAAGAGTATTATCGATAGTCATATAACAGCTAAATCGACATTTGAAAATAATCCGTTTGCGCCATCAGGCTGTAGTAAAGATAAGAAGATTGAGTACTGTACATGGCTGCAAGCCAAGCTGGGTATTGATAAAACGATTGTGAAAAATGGTTTTTACCCATTAATAATGACAGTGAATGGTTATGACTATAGTTATGATGCCACAGTAAAGAGAACCTTTGACGATGTAATTTATACGATAAATTATGAACCAACCAAGGGTTATGTTGAATTGAAGGATTATCCATTTGAGTAATTTTATTAGAAGGTATAGATTCATGTTTTCGGCTAGGTCGCTATCAGTTTAAAAAAACCAACCTCATTGGCGATGTTTAGGTGTTTTTAATCAGCCATAAAATACCAACTGGGTCATTGGTTTTATGGAAGTCATCAGATGCGTAATAGAGTTTTGTTGTCATGGCAGAGTGTCAAACCGATTTAAATTGATTATTTAACGGTCATATTGACATAAACCGATTATGTTTGCACTAAATCGATTATATTTGAGATGTTTTGCTTTATTTTGATTATTTCATTACTTATAAGTGACGCAATAGAGACTATTTTAGCCATTTGTAAGCGACTGGGAGGTCTTTATAGGCCAGCGTATAACGATGATAACCATTTGCCGTCCATTCTGATTTTGCGTCAGTCTTTATATGAAAAAACCATCCCTACCAGCCAACGTTAAAGAGGCTTATTAATCCAACTAACTCTTTAATACCCCTTGCACAGACAATATCTCACCCGCCTCATCTTGATCAATCTTTCGTGTTTCTTGTAAAGCAGCCTCACGCCACTGCCTCAAATGTGGATTATTTAGCATCACGTCCATATACTGATGAGTAGTTGATCTTAGACTAAAGCCTGAATGCTCAACATAGCTTTGTAAGCGAAATATAACGGGCGCATAAAACGCATCAGCAATGGTGAAGTCGCCAAATAGATAGTTATTTTGACTGTTTTTATAAGCTTTGCTAGCTATACAGTGCTCAAAAATATCTTCGATGCGATTAAGGTCAGCCAAACAGGTGTCGCTTGGATTGATTTTAGCTGTTACCCGAATGTTCATGGGCATCTCACTACGAACGCCCATAAAGCTTGAATGCATCTCAGCAACGATACTTTGGCAAAAGGCACGCTGTTTTTGTAAGGCAAAATCATTGTTAAGCAATGCGGACTTTGGTTTGCCTGACCAAATATCTAAGTCAGTAAGATAATCATTAGCAAATAAACCGATGGCTAAGCTGTCATTAATGGCGATGTGTTGGTTAGCGTTAGGATCCTCTATGTCTCGATTGATAACCAAAATAGGCACTTTACCTGTGGCTGAGTATTTACTAAGGATAGGGGTTGAAGAGGCATCAAATAATTGAATAAGCTGTTCGTCAAACTTGATATCAAACTGCTTGAGCAGTAGCCAAGCTCGAAGTGACCAGGAGGAGTAGTTTTTGTTACCGATGATAAGTAGCGGTGTGTTCATGACCATATTCCTTATGTGATGGATGTTCCTTTTTAGCCTTTTACAAATAACTAAGCTATAAAGACAACTGAGTTATAAAGATAGCAGAGTTATACAAACAAGTGAGCTATAAAGGTGAGAGCGGTTTAGCCCAGATTGTAGCGGATATACTTGGTACAGCACGGGGTTGCAGGCGTTTGGCAAGAGGCGTTATCGTCAACGCAGGAACGTCACTTGACTATAGCGCCTGCCCCCGTGCACACCAAGATATGAGCGAAAAGCTGGATGTGCTTCAGATTTATAACGTGTCAATTAGGTACCTTACTTCTTCATATCAAAGCCATCTGCTTGAAAGCCAAATTGTAGATGAGTGCTGTCACAAAATGGATTGTGAGAAAAGAGAGGTAGCTCTGATTAAAACACACTGAATTAAAGCATACCGTCTCTATGGGTAAAGGGTCTTTAAGAAGTCTAAATAACGATTCCATGAGCGTTTATCGGCACGTTCGTCGTAAGACTCTGCTTCAAAGTCAGTAAACGCATGCGGTGCACCACTATAGGTAATCATTTCATGAGGTACGTGAGCTTCCTCAAGCGTTTTACCAAGGGTAGTAAAGTCCTCAAAAGGTACGACTTGATCAGCGGTTCCGTGGAATACTAATATCTCACCTTGGGTGTTGTTATAGTCTTGGTAGGGAGGTGTTGCAAGGTCACCATGAAAGGGAACGAACGCTTTTTGAGGGAAGCCAGAACGGGCAAGCTCTAGCGCAGCACTGCCTCCAAAGCAATAGCCCATCGTCACGCCGTCATGTACATTATTGCCTTGTGCCTGACCGGCCTTTAGGGCGCCAGCAAGTAGATGACGCATTTTATTGCGGTCTTGGTATAACTCGCCAGTAAGGCGTTTTTTATCTTCTAAAGCGGTAGGTCGAATGCCTTGTCCATATAAGTCAGCGGCTAATACGTTATAACCTTCTGTTGCGAGCATGTCGGCACGCTTGCGTTCATAATCGGTGAGGCCATCCCAATCATGCAGTAGCAATATAAAAGGCGCGTTGGGGGTATCCGCTTTGGCGTAATAGCCTTCATACGCCTTATTATCGACATTATAAGTAATGTTTTTAGTGGTAATGGCTGACGCAGTTTGGCTAGCGCCTAACGCTAGTAAACTCACGGATGTGCCGATAAGTAGTGTTTTATAGTGCGTTCTCATTGTGCTGCTGAGTAAATTAAACATCGTAAATCCTTATTTATTTGATTTATAGTGAGACTAACAACTTATATCAAACGAAAGCCTTACAATAACTATAGCAAAAATAGACTCTAATCATCCAACATATCACGCTGTTTAGCCGCTTCATATAGGCCGTTAGAGCGGTTTCCGGTACGGCAGAACATTAAAATAGGCTGCTCGGCTTGATTAAAATAATCAGCAAATTCTTCGACATGTTGCATGTTCAATTCATTACCCCCGAACGAAATCTCTTTATAAGCAAGACCGGCTTCTTTAGCAGCCGCTTCGATATCGCTGCTAGTAGGTTGATCGGGCGCTTCGCCGTCTGGACGGTTATTAATGATAGTCTTAAAGCCTTGGTCGGCGATTTCTTGGACTTGTGCTGGGGTAATTTGACCGGCAAAACTAACTTGATGAGTCATATGGCATCCTTTTTATGTGTTTATGTGTTAAGAGAATTGTTTAGTTGAGTTCATAGGCGACACTGGGATGTGTTCTTCAGACCTTATAGCAGGCCCTATAGCAAATCCTGCATCACTGCACTTTGGTATAACAACTTCGCTCGAATGCCTGAGCCGCAGAACAACATAATGGGCTTAGGTAGACGATGATAGTGTTCAGCAAACTTTATAATTGTAGTAGCACTCAAGCGCTCTTCGTCATAGGGAATGTAAGCATAATTTAAATTGGCTTGCTGAGCGGCGTTGGCTAACGTCTCGCTTGACGGCTGATTAGCCACTTCATTATCAGGACGTATATTGATCAGTGAGCGATAGCCCATCTCTGATAGCTTAGGGCATTGGGTGGGATAAATTTGTTTGTAAATGGTTAACGCGTCGGTCATAGTAGGCTCAACTGGTACGGGGTGTGTTGTCAGTATAGTCGTCTGCAAACTAAAGAGCGACAGCGTTAACCTCACTAAGCCTACTAGAGTAGTACTTGCGCTCGGCTGCCTTGTATCTCATTTAGTTGCCCATGACTATATTTATTATAAGGGTTTAAAGGTTCTGTTTTAATGGAACTCTTGCTGTTGTATCTTAGGGTACTCATCGTTTTGTAAATCATCGTCAGTGAGTAAGGTAATGGCTTGGATAGTGCTTAAAAACACTCGACCCGACAGCTCTTTAACGACGGGTGTCTCTTCTATGACATCCATTACCGGACCTTTGATAAAGCTATAGTGTAACCGCTTACCTTTGGCAATCAGCTCACGATTTAAAGTGGCTAACATCTCTTGCGCTGTCAGATCAATGTGATTAACAGACGACATGATGAGCACCAGCTCTCGCGCATGATCGTATTTATTTAAGGCCGCTTGAATCTGGTTGTGTACCGACTCACTATTACCAAAAAATAAACTTTCATCAACCCGCATGATCAACAAGTTGTCGTAAGTGATGACATTATGACGGTAAATATTGCGAAAATGTTCGGTCCCCATTAAGCGTCCCACTACCGCAATATGCGGCTGGCTTGACTGCCAAATAAGCCCTGCAAACGATACAATGATGCCAATTACCAAGCCAACGTTCAAGCCAAATGCCAATACCCCTATAAAGGTAGCAGCGAAGCTAAGTGCGTCCAACTTATCTGTTTTTAGCGCTTTTTTAAAGGTATCGATATCGATAAGACTAATAATGGAGGCCATAATCATTGCCCCTAAAAGGGCATAGGGCAGGGGCGCAATCAAACTGCTCAATACCAATAAGGTGGCCACCATAATGGCGACTGTGATCAGGGTGGCAAGGGGTGTTTTTGCGCCTGAATCGACATTGATCGCAGTGCGCGAAAAGCCCCCTGCCACAGGAAAGCTTTGACTAAATCCGCCCGCTATGTTGGCTAGCCCTAAGCCTTTTAACTCCTTATTGGCATCGAAGCTTTCCCCGCGCAAACGGGCATAGGTATTGGCAATAGAGCTACTAGAAATAAAAATAATTAATGCCATCAAGCCAGCGGTAGGCAGTAAGGAGAGTACGCGAGGAAAAGACTCAAAGTGAGGAAGTGCTAATAAAGGTAAGCCGCTCGGTATGTCCTCAATGATTCGCACGCCTTGCTGAGACCAGTGACTTATATAACTGATAAAAATGGCTATTATTATGACCAATAGTGGAAAAAGTCGACGTGCCCATTTCGCCTTTGAAGCCGATAACCATGACTCCCATAAGACATGACTGGCATAGCGGTTGACTATAAAAAGGATAAACGCTATACCACCGATCAAAAAAGTAGGTAGGTGAAAGTCTTGCAAATGGTTAAACAGGGACAACATATAGCTGGGCAAGGTATTACCATTAACCGGTATGTTCGTTAGATACTTAATCTGGCTGACAAATATCAATACCGCAGCGCCGCTGACGAATCCAGCTGATACGCCGCGACTGATAAACTGCATGATCCAGCCCTGCTTAAGCTGTCCTGCTAGCCATAATATGATACCCACCATTAACGCTAGCAAACTAGCTAACATGGCATATTGCACACTGCCTTCAATCGCAAGACCATGTAAACTACTGGCGGTCATAATAGCGGTAATCGCAACGGGGCCTATCGCTTGCACATTGCTGGAGCCCACCCACGCATAGATCAAAACGGGCATAATTGAGGCATATAGACCATACACAGGAGGAAGACCTGCCAAAACGGCATAGCCCAAGCTTTGCGGGATAACTAACACCCCTACCACGATACCTGCAATAATATCCGCAGGCAACGTGCTTTTATCATACGCGGTCACCCAACTGGGAATCAGTTTATTTAACCAGTTGGATGTCTCGTTATTGACTGTCTTCTGCTTGTCTAACACTGCAGCCTCTTATGCGTAAGCCGTATAATATAGAGTTGTTGTCCATCAAAGAGCTAATCTTACTGATCCTCTCACTGATCTTAATATAACAGATTGTATGATACAAAATTTTAGGCGCACTAAATATTTAAATAGTGTGTATACGCCCCAATAATAAACAGATAGAAAGAAATCAAAGATAAAATGAATGAATTAAATGGCTAGTATTTAAAAACTTGCTAGTTATTAAAAATATAAAGGGGATGATAATGACTAATACAAACAATGAGTCGCTACATTTGGTATGTCCAAATTGCACAGCGACCAACCGTATACCGGCGTCACGACTAACAGAGCAACCTGTCTGTGGTAAATGTCAGCATTCTTTATTGACGGGAGCGCCTGTGATGTTGAATGATAAGACAGCCGCTAAAACCATTCAGAAAAATGAGGTGTTGACCGTTGTCGACTTTTGGGCGAGTTGGTGTCAGCCGTGTCATATGATGGCGCCTGAGTTCGAGCAAGCGGCAAAGCAGTTGCCACATGTGGTATTTGCTAAATTACAGACCGACCAGTTTGAACGAGCGGCAGCACCCTATAACATCCGCAGTCTACCTACAATGGTGGCCTTTAGAGGCGGGATGGAAGTTGCCCGTCAGTCTGGCGCTTTGCCAAGTCATCAAATTGTGCAGTGGGTGCAGTCTTTGAGGTAAGTTCAAGTTTGTGTCTACTAGTTTGTTTTACTAGGACTTACGCAAAAGTCACGATTTTAGTCACAAATTTAAATTTTGCGTAAGTCCTAACTACTTTATATTTAGCGGGCTAAATATTTAGAGAGTTACATTTTCAAAGAGCTATATATTAAAAAGTTTCGTTTTGCTAACTTATCTTATCGCGCATCTTTGTAATCTCTGTTTATATTTTTTTCACTTATTTCAGGCAATTCACGTTAATAGTGATAGCGTAGTGATGCCAACTCCAGCCCCTGTTCTGTCACTCGATATACCATTCGATGTTCCCCATCTATGCGTCGTGACCAAAATCCTGATAACCCATGTTTTAACTGTTCAGGCTTACCAATACCTGTAAAAGGATCACGTTGGCAAGCGGTAATAAGTTTATTAATTCGATTCAATTGTTTTTTATCATTTTTAAGCCAAAATTGGTAATCTTCCCATGCTTGACTGGCAAAGATTAATGTCATAAAGATAAGTCCTGTTCAGGCGGGATCTCAAAATTGGCTTGCAATTGATGCTTTGTTCCTTGACCTGAGTTGAGTTCTTCAATAGCGTTGAATAAGCGGGTGGCATTTTTAGGAGAACGCAGCAGATACGCTGTTTCCGTCAGAGCATTATAATCATCTAGCGATAATATAACCACAGAAGGCTGTTGTCGACGGGTTACGATGGTCGGCTGATGGTCATTACAAACTTGTGATAGCGTATCGGCTAAGTGCTTACGTACTTCGGTATAGGTGATGGTTTGCATTGGTCATCCTCATTTGGCAAAACATGTACGATTAATTGTACAGGTAACATAGGATTATGGCAATTGAAATAAAGTCGTCTAAAATTTGACACTCAATATTTAAGCAAAACAAACCTGACCTAAGACAACAGATTTACTCGCTCCTGTCACCGCTGGCAGGTTGCCGGTCTCACCCATAATGGTTTGGCGGGCAAGCCATGCAAAGGCCATGGCTTCTATCCAAGTCGGCGCAATGCCAAAATCCTTACTGGTCAATACCGTCCAATTCGGCAGATTTCGTGCTATTTGCTCAAGTAAGTAGGCGTTATAAGCACCGCCACCGCAAACAATTACCTCTCCCTCAGTCATATTGAGGCGTACTGCTTCAGCCTTGATAGCAGTACTTAGAGTCTGAGCGGTAAAAGCCGTTAACGTCGCTTGTACATCTTCTGGAGAGATAGGGGGGCTGCTTTGAGCATTTGTTTGCGTTTCGGTTTGAGCATCAATTTGCGTTTCGGGTTGAGCATTGCCTTTAACGCCTGTCAGGGTCTCAGAAACCAGTGCTATCTGCTCATTCAGCCAGTCTAAATGGAAGTCTTCACGTCCTGTGCTTTTGGGCGTAGGCTGAGTAAAATAAGGGTGCGTCAATAGTTGTGCTAGTAGATCGTCATTGACCTGTCCAGACTTTGCCCACTGTCCGTTTTTATCATATAAAGACACTGTGGACTCAAACGGCTCAGCGCTTGACGTTGTATTATTTGAGGGGACATTAATCGTATCCGCTTGCTTTTGATACCATGCGTCTAACAATATATTGGCAGGGCCCGTATCATAGCCTGTGACATTATGTGTTTGCTTGGCAGGCAGTACGGTGATATTCGCGATACCTCCAAGATTAACGACAATACGGTGCTTTAGAGCAGGGGCAGTGTCAGTATCTATGTCATCAGCCGTGCCGAATTGTGCCAAATGAAAGGCGGGTGCGAGCGGCGCACCTTGTCCACCCACTGCCATATCGCGGCGGCGAAAGTCGGTCACTACGGTAATACCCGTGCGCTCTGCAATTATATTGGGATCGACTAACTGTAGAGTAAACCCTAGGTTTGGGCGGTGGCGGACGGTTTGCCCATGACAGCCAATGGCTAAGATGGCATCTGCTGTGATGCCTGACTTCTTAAGCAACTCATTGACCACGGTACTGGCAAATTCTGCATATTCTCGGCTCGCCCAACCAAACCAGTCAAGCTCGCTTTGAGGTTGTTGTTCTAAAATAACATTGCTGGCAGGATAGGCTAAGTTTGCGGTGCCGTTTGGTAAACACAGCGCCAGTAATACTTCACGCAGATTGTCTGGGAAGTCTTTACTATGCGTGGCTATAATTTTGTTGGAGTGGGGGTTTTGATCTTCATTATCGCCAGTCGAATCAAACTGACAAATGACCGCATCCATGCCATCTAGGCTAGTACCCGACATCATGCCGATATAGTAGCCACTATCAAAGCTGTCAAATAAGGTCTCGGAAAAAGCCTGCTCAAAATCATCAAAGGTAGGGGCGGTATTGTCGCTTATAGATTGGGTCATAAGATAAGTGCCGTACAGTAAGAATAAGTATTCTGATTATAACAGACTGTCAAAGGGTCGGCTTTAAAAGCAAGGTTCATAAGCCAAAAGGATACCAAAACAAAAGGCTGCTAGAGAATTTCTCTGACAGCCTTTTTTAAAATTATATTTTCTACTATGGGTAGACTTTATTGCAGTTTAAGCAGTGGCTGACCGTATTCAACAGCATCACCGGTTTCAACCAGTATTTCATCAACCATACCCGCAATCTGACTCTCAACAGGCAGCAATTTGCTAAGCACATCAACATAAGCAATAGTCTGACCCACCTCAACGCTGTCGCCTAGATTGACCAAAAGCTCTGGACCACCATCTGGGCTAAGCTGGACATGACCGACATACGTTGAGCTCACGATAGAGGCTTTGGCGTCCTCTTTGTTTTGAGCATCTGTGTTTGGCAAGCTGTCTGCTTGAGCGGCTGTATTGCCGTGACAGCTTGCTACAGATTGACCTGACAGATGATTGACCACAGTAATAGATTGTGCACCGTCCGCGACAGTCACTTGATGCACCTGACTGCGCTCGACACGTTGTACTATCTTTTCAATAATTTCTATATCCATGCTAAGACCTCAAAACTGATAAACGCCAACTCACTGATGCGAGGTGCTAAAAGTAACATACTAACCGCTGATATAATTTGCCAACGTCATAAAGCTTAGACCACTCATGATAATCGCAATAATCCAACCAAAGGCGGCAATCCAAATAGGATGTTTATAATCACCGACAATATTTTTTCTGTACGCGGCAATTAAGATAATAATCATTGCAATCGGTAGAATTAAACCATTTAATGTTCCTGCCAATACCAGTAGCTGTGCAGGCTTACCTATGGTAGCAAATACAAAGGTAGAAATAAGTATAAAGGTGATAATAAAGTAACGTTTGTACTGTTCAATAAAGGGATGGAAGCTACTCATAAATGACACTGAGGTATAAGCGGCGCCAATAACAGAGGTGACCGACGCGGCCCAAATAACAATACCAAAGATAATCTTGCCCACATTGCCTAAGATATGCTGAAACGGAGACATCGCAGGATTTGTCGGGTCAAGGGCAATACCTTTAGATACCACGCCTAACACAGCTAAGAATAAAAATACCCGAACAATGGACGCAATCAAAATGCCTGATACAGAGCTGCGTGTCACTGAGGGCAGATTTTCCTCTCCGCTAATACCCGCCTCTAGCAACCGGTGTGCCCCTGAGAAAGTAATATAACCACCGACAGTACCGCCCACTAAAGTCACAATCGCCATGGCATCTATTTTGCTTGGCATAATAGTACGTGCGGCCGCTTCAGCAAAGGGCGGGTTAGATTTAAACATCACATAGATTATGAGTACCAGAAGCGTAAAACCCATAAGTTGGGTGAACCTATCCATGATAGGCCCCGCTTCACGGCTTAAGAAGATAGCCACGGCTATGACACCACTGATTAAAGCACCAGTAATAGGAGAGATGTCAAATACCGCTTGCATACCAAGACCAGCGCCACCGATGTTACCAATATTGAACGCCAGACCCCCTAACACCACTAAGAAGGTTAAAAAGTAACCCACCCCAGGAAAGACAAGGTTAGCGACTTCTTGCGCCCGCTTTTTAGAGACCGCAATAATACGCCAGACATTCAGCTGAACTCCGATATCCATAATAATCGAAATCAAAATGACAAAGCCAAAGCTGGCCATTAAGCTTTCGGTAAAGGTGGCAGTTTGGGTTAAAAACCCTGGACCCACTGCCGAGGTCGCCATTAAGAATGCGGCACCGAGTATGGCAGTATTGTTCTTCTTTAAGGCGTTCATAGGCATCCTTATCAAAGGGTTAGGTTAATATAATAAAAGTGAGTCTTGCTCATTAAAACTGTCATCAAATAAGAGCGGTATACGATATACATTAAAGCGATATATGATAAAGCTTGAGGGATGAGAGTCTACTTCGCTATTATTTTGATGCCTTGTTGCTCAAGTTGTTTTTTTATTTCAGCAGCAAACTTAACAGCATGTGCATTGTCGCCATGTAAGCAAATACTTTGAGCCTCGACGGCAACTTTAGTACCATCAACACTGGTAACCACGCCTTCGGTTATCATCTGTAGGGCGTGCTGTGTTGCTTGAACAGGGTCGGTAATCAGTGCATTGTCTTTGGTACGTGAGACAAGGGAACCATCGCTTTCGTAATTTCTGTCGGCGAAAACTTCTGAGATTGATGCCATACCCTGTTCTTTGGCAACGCTAATTAAATAGCTGCCTGACAGCCCCATAATTGCCAAACTGGGATCAAAGCGTTTCACTTCACTGATCACAATATTAGCCAGATGTTCATCTTTAGCGGCTTGGTTATATAGCGCACCATGCGGTTTGACATAGCTCAGCTCAACGCCCACCAAGTCGCAGACGGCTTTAGCAGCGCCTAATTGATAACTTATCAGCGCCCGATATTCCGCTTCACTTAAGTCTTGCGGCGTACGACCGAAGTTTTCTTTGTCATCCAGACCCGGATGCGCGCCGACTCGTACCTGATATTGTTTTGCAAGCTGTAAGGTCTCTAGCATATGCTGATAGGAGCCGGCATGCAGACCGCAGCTGACATTGGCTGAGCTGATAATACCCATTAGTGCCTCGTCTTGACCACAGCCTTCGGCCACGTCCGCATTTAAATCAACACTGATGCTTTTGGTCTGGTTTGTATTATTAATTGTCATCTGCATATCTCCTAATGCGCTCGATGTAGCGCTGTCGTTGTTGACGAGCCTCTAGAGCGTCTTCCATTGATATCAATTCAAAACGGCAATGCTGTCCAAAGCGGGTTTGCGCCATTAGCCCAATATCGGCTTCAATAACGGTCGCTATTTTGGGATAACCGCCAGTGGTTTGCGCATCGGCCATTAGTACAATCGGCTGGCCTTGTGGCGGTACTTGAATCATGCCCGCCGCCACACCATGAGAGCTCATACTGATATCTTCAATCGATTTTAATGGCATGTTACCGACGCAGCGATAGCCCATACGGTTACTGCTGGTATCCACTTTCCAGTCCTGCTGCATAAAGTTCATTTTTGAGGTGTCATCAAAGCAGTCGTATTCACTGTTTTTGACCACACGAATGATATTGTGTGCAAAGTCGTCATTATCACTAAACAGACGCGGTACACCAATAACCGGTAATGGCGTGTGTGGCGTGGTCTTTAAGCTAATGTCGTCGCCTTGTTGCAAGAATCTACCCTCTTTACCACCAAATTCAGCCTTGGTATTGGTACTGGCTGAACCAAGCACCGGCTCGATATTAAATCCGCCTTGTACGCATAGATAGGCGTACATGCCCTGTAGCGGACGAACCAGTTTTAAGGTTTGACCAGCTTTGGCATTGATACGCCAGTAGCCATAGATTCGGGTATCATCAAGGTAAGCTTCGTAAATAGCACCGGTTAAACAAAAACAGGTATCTTGGCTAAACTCACATTCCATACTACCAAGAGAAAATTCGATAGCAGGCTCATCCAAATCATTTTTCATCAGCGCATTGCCTGCTTGCAGCGCCCACGGGTCCATCACACCATTGGTGCCAACACCTAAGCCACGAAAGCCAAAGCGACCCCTGTCTTGAATGCTTGCCAGTGCGTTTGAGGCTAAAATTTTCATTGTGGTTGCCTGTTTCTGGTTCTTATTCATTTATAGTACTTATTAGTTATGAGCTTATGCATCATGAATATCGATGGCTTTAAACTGAAGCGTATCGCCAGCGCTCAAAGCGGTTGGTGGCGTTTGGTTTAAATCAAACAAGGGCATCTCGGTTTGTCCGAGTAGTTGCCAACCGCCAGGGGATGAGAACGGATAGACACCGGTTTGCTCACCGCCGATACCGACTGAACCTGCTGGAACTTTAGTGCGCGGCGTCTCTCGTCTTGGGAAGTACAGCTTTTCTGATAATCCGCCAAGATAAGGAAATCCCGGTTGGAATCCAATAAAGTACACGGTGTAAGTCGCCTCAGTATGTAGCTTGACCACCTCATCAATCGACAGACCCAAAGACTGAGCCATAGGCGCTAAGTCTGGACCATATTTACCCCCGTAATGCACGGGTATTTCGATATGTTTGCCTTGGATTTGTTTGGCATCAACTTTTGAGCTCAATTCGGTCAGCTGTTGCTTTAAATACTCAAGTTCAGTAAGCGTTAAAGGAGGAGTAAACACACTCAAGGTGTTCATGCCAATAACGACTTCGGCGACTGTTGGCAAGGCTTGTATGCTGTCTGCCAACGCCCAACACATCTGTTGTTTTTCAAGTGTGATAGGCTTACTAAAGTGCAATGTAAAATTTGTTTCACTACAGAGCTGCCACTGCGGCAGTGCTAGCTCTGGTTTTTCAGGACGTTGGGTTTGTTTCATCACGGTTGCCATGGCTCAAGTCCTTAAAATTTATAAGGCTGTCTTTAAAAGCCCTTATTTATCAGTCTGTGTTTATCAGCCTATAAGAGTAATCAGCAAAAACTGACAAAAAATTAGCCTAATCAATTTTGGATATTTTTATTTTTGGATATTTTTATTTTTGGATGTTTTTTATTTTTGGATGTTTTTTATTTTTGGATGTTTTTTTCAATCCACTGTTCTAAATAGTGAATACTCACTTGACCTTCATTAAAGCCGTCATCTCTAAATAGACGCTGATGCAAGGCGATATTGGTATCAATGCCTTCGATTTGAGTTTCACTCAAGGCAGCCTGCATTCTTTTGATGGCATCTTTACGAGTCAGCCCATGCACACAGATTTTTGCGACAAGACTATCGTATGAGGGAGGGACGGTGTAGCCAGTTTCAATGTGACTGTCGACACGCACCCCAAATCCAGCAGGCAGGTGACAGTAGCTGATACGCCCCGGAGTGGGCAAGAAAGTATACGGGTTTTCGGCATTGATACGGCATTCAAATGCATGCCCTGATAGGGTAATGTCTTGCTGTTGATAGGGCAGTGGTTGACCCGCAGCCACTAGTATCTGAGCTTGAACAATATCAATACCGGTCACAAGCTCGGTAATCGTGTGCTCTACTTGAATACGGGTATTCATTTCAATAAAAAAGAATTCCCCATTTTCAAATAAGAACTCAAAAGTACCCGCACCTACATAGCCCATTTTAATACAGGCATTGACGCAGGCTTGACCGATTTCTTGACGCTGTGACTCTGTAATACCTGGAGCAGGCGCCTCTTCGATAACTTTTTGATGACGGCGCTGCATAGAGCAATCACGCTCTCCTAAGTGAATGGCATGACCTTGCGTATCGGCGAGCACTTGTATCTCGATATGACGCGGCTTTTGTAAGTAACGCTCCATATAAACCACCGAATCACCAAAGTTAGCCTCAGCCTCGCTTTTGGTCATTGAAATGGCTTTTAGCAGGTTGCTCTCTTTCTCGACCACGCGCATACCTCGACCACCGCCACCACTGGCAGCTTTAATAATAACTGGATAACCAACCTCTTGAGCAAGAGCTAATACTTCTTGATCGTTATCAGGTAAAGCGCCCTCAGAACCGGGCACACAAGGCACGCCTGCTTTTAGCATCTGTTTTTTTGCCTCAACTTTATCGCCCATCTGACGAATATTTTGCGCAGTGGGTCCGATAAAGACCAATCCTGCCTGCGTCACATTGTCGGCAAAATTTGCATTTTCAGCTAAAAAACCATAACCCGGATGAATGACCTCGCTACCCGTCATGAGCGCCGCTGAAAGTATGGCTTCTTGATTAAGATAGCTTTTATTTGCTGGGGCAGGGCCAATACAGACTGCCTCATCCGCCAAGCGAACCGCCAGTGTATCCTTATCTGCCTCAGAATAAACCATGACGGACGAGATACCCATTTTCCGACAAGCTCGTACAATACGTAGGGCAATCTCTCCACGGTTTGCGATTAGGATTTTATTAAACATAAGGGCTTCCTAGCGGTTGGTATTTATTTATTGACGGTTTAAAGGGTTATTTATGGACGTTTTAAGGGGTTGCAAATTTAGCGGTTACATGACAGTAATTAAATACTAAATAACTAATTGCTAAATGGGGCGAATCTCAAATAGCGGTTGATCAAACTCGACAACATCGCCCTCTTTTATGAGTATCTTAGCGACGACGCCATCGGCATCTGTTTTTACTTCATGCATAATCTTCATCGCTTCAATAATGCATAACGTATCGCCTGCATTGACACTATCGCCTTCGTTCACAAATACCTCAGCACTGGGCTCTGAGCGAAGATAAAAGGTACCCATCATTGGGGCAATAATCGTGTTAAAGTCTGAGCGAGTGGTTTCTGTTACGCTCGTATCTTCGTTGTCTATAGACTGGCGAGTAGAGTGCTGATTAAGGTCAGTGCTTTGAGTCGCACTGTTGGCCGTATTATCAATTTTAGAAGAGGCTTGTGGGGTTTTGCTTGAGTCATAACAGACAACAACAATGCGTTTATCGCCATCTGTCACCTCAAGCGACTCAATATTGGATCGCTCTGCGAGTTTAATGAGCTGTTCTACATCATCAAGGTTAATATCCATGAGGGCCTCTTATATAGCAATTAGGCTAAGTTTTGACGATTAAGCCTATAATATGAAAACAATGGTAAATAATACTATTATAATTTTAAAGCGAATTAAATAAGTTAAATGTTATAAATCAATGTCTTAAAATTATGAGAACCACTAAAACAGATAAATAATAATAGGGTATCATACCGTAAAGCGACTCCCTAACTGTCTATCTCCCAGTTCGCTGTTTATAATTGCTTAGAGATTCAGTCTCTAATAATCAGTCTCTATAATAATCAGCCAGTAACGAAATAGAGTTACGTTCAGTAAGCTAAAATAGCTTTTTGTGGTAATCTTCTTTAAAATCTTAGCATTCACTTTATACAGTCAATAGACCCTATATTTATTAAACCCTGTTGATTATGTCGATTGAAGACATTCATTGATTTATTTATTCATTTATTTATTTATTACGCAAGAGTTGAGGCAGCCATGACCCAAACCACCACTACCTTAAGTATAGACGAGCAACTGGCAATTATTCAGCGCGGTACGCATGAGATTTTGTCTGAAGATGACTTAGTGGCTAAGCTAAAACTTGGCCGTCCGTTAAAAATCAAAGCGGGGTTTGATCCGACGGCCCCTGATTTACACTTGGGGCATACGGTACTGATTAATAAACTCAAGCACTTTCAAGACTTAGGACATGAAATTTATTTCTTAATTGGTGACTATACGGCCAAAATCGGTGATCCAACGGGTAAAAATAGCACCCGCCCGCCATTAACTGATGAACAAATTAAAGAGAATGCCAAAACGTATGCCGAGCAGGTGTTTAAAATTTTAGACAAAGACAAAACTACAGTGGTGTTCAACTCTGAGTGGTTTAATGACATGAGTGCTGGCGATATGATTGCGCTCGCCAGTCAGCAGACGGTATCACGTATGCTTGAGCGTGATGATTTCTCAAAACGCTATGCGGCGCAAACGCCTATCTCTATTCATGAGTTTTTGTACCCGTTAGTGCAGGGCTATGATTCAGTAGCATTAGAGGCGGATGTCGAGCTTGGCGGAACTGACCAAACATTTAACCTATTAATGGGTCGTACGTTGCAGTCTCGCTATGGTCAAGAGTCGCAAGTGTGTATTACGGTGCCTATCCTAGAAGGGTTAGATGGCGTTAATAAAATGTCAAAGTCACTGGGCAACTATGTGGCAATCTATGACACCCCAGGCACCATGTATCAAAAAATCCTATCGATGCCAGATACGCTTATCCGCCGCTATTATGAGTTTTTAAGCTTTAAACCCATGGATGAGGTCGAAGCACTATTGGCAGAGATTGAAAATGGGCGTAACCCGCAAGAGATTAAACGTATCCTGGCAGAAGAGCTTATTGAGCGCTTCCATGACGCAGAGGCGGCTGCCAATGCCCATAAATCAGCGGGTAATGTATTGGCGGACGGTGAGTTGCCAGTAGATTTACCAGAGGTGACACTTGAGTTGCCCGAGGGTCAAGAGGCATTATTTATTACGCAAATTTTAAACCAAGCAGACCTTGCTAAAAATAATGCCGCAGCAAAAGATATGCTAAAGCGCAATGCGGTAAAAGTGGATGGTGAAGAGGTGAACGCGGGCTTTAGCTTAACCTCAGGTCAAACGGTAGTGATTCAAGCGGGTAAAAAAGCGTTTGCTAAAGTGACAGTGGTTTAATTAAACGCTTTATTGGGTTATATTAAAATCACAGCTTATATCGTTTTCGATTAGGAACCATTATGCTAAAGCCTACAACGCTATCTTACAATGGCATAACCCTTGAACCACTCATTCAAAGTCATGCAAATGACTTAGCCAAAGCCTGCCAAGATGGAAAGCTTTGGGAAACGGTGTATACCTCTGTACCAAGTCCAGAAACCATATCTGACTATATTACTAAAGCTCATAATATGGAAGATAGAGTTGCGTTTGCCGTTATCGATGAGCAGACGGGTAAAGCAATCGGCACCACCAGCTTTTATAATATTATGCCAATGGTGAAACGGTTAGAGATTGGATACACATGGTATGCTAAATCCTATTGGCGCAGTCATATTAATACCTCATGTAAGCTGATGCTAATGACACATGCTTTTGAGACGCTAGAATATCTGACGATAGGCTGGCGTACAGATATCATAAATACTCAATCACAACGAGCCATAGAGAGATTAGGCGCTAAACGAGACGGCGTGATTCGTGGTGATCGCATGCGTCAAGATGGCACTATTACGGACTCTGTCGTTTATAGCATGACGATTAACGAGTGGCCACAAGCAAAAACGAAACTTGAAAATAAGCTGAAACATTATGAGCAAACATAAAACAGATACGGCGCCACAGGTTCCCCAAGGTATTTACCGCCATTACAAAGGTAATCTATATCAGGTTCTGCATAGCGCGCATCATTCTGAAACGGAAGAAGTATTAGTCGTCTATCGCTGCCTCTATGGTGACTATGATGTCTGGGTGAGGCCTTTAGATATGTTTATCGAAACAGTAGAGGTGGAGGGGAAACACCTACCCCGTTTTGAATTAATCAAGCGGTTAAAAGATTAACCACCGTTAATCTTTATTTGACGATATGCTCTGAAAATATCTATGCTCACTATTAAACTTTATGATCATACCAACAGGTGCTAGAACGCTGATCCACACTGCATAACCTATGGATAGCCCTTGTACGACCATCAAAAAACTAATTGCCACTATCGCAAGTGCAATAAATAACGTCAAAATACTATGTTGAGAGTTGCGACTGACAATATGGCGTAAGGTCCATAACGTAATCAAAAAGGCAGCAAGCTGTATCATGATTATTGCCATAGCATAAGACATCGTCACACCGTTATTGGTGACATTGGCTTCATTGTTCAGCGCATCTGCAACCAAGTGCATGGCACTACCGATCCCTGCTAAAGAGGCAAATATAAAAAAGTGACCATAGCCAAACGCGACCAAATCATGACGGCGGCGCTCTTCTTGCAAAATAGAATCAAAAGGGACGCTAAAATAGAGCCACCATATTGCAAATAGTAAGGCCACCAAAGCCGAGTCAGTAATAAGAATATCTTTCGCAACAAACGCAGGATCAATGATGAAATTTCCAATCGTCCCGCTGACGCCTACGATTCCCTCACCTAATACAATAATCGTTAATAGTCCATAACGCTCTGCAAGATGACCAGGATGCCAGTTGTCAAACTGATCGGCACGTGCCCAGATGGGCATCAAAAGCTCAGCGACTATAAATACCACTAGGGCAGGGGTTTGTACTGAATTCGGTAAAAATAGCCAACTAACCCACATCGCTTGCAAGGTCAGCAGACCGATAATGCTGCGCAATGCCACTTGCTTGTGACCAGGCACATCATGATAGACTCGAAGCCATTGACTACAGCTCGCAAGACGCATAATGGCATACCCAACCACCCCGATCCACATCAATCCTTGTTCAAAAAAACGGCTGATATTGGCGGCGATCAATAAAGAGCCGAACATTTGGAACATAACCGATATGCGATAAGGCGTGTCATCAGGATCATAGCCTGAACCAAACCAAGTAAAACTGGTCCAAGCATTCCATAGGATAAAAAACGCCACGGTAAAAGTAATAAAGCCTGATAAGTCATGCTCAATTAAGCGTCTATAAAACCCACTGGCTGCGGCCGAAACAGCAATGACGTAGACCAGGTCAAATAAGAGCTCAAGCGTGGTTGAGGCTCTATTGGCCTCATAAGGGTCTCTGGCGACAATTGGATTGCTAGGTAGCAAAAAACTCATTCAATCTGTCCCGATAAAGTATAGTCGCAGACAAACTAAAGAGTGACAGCGTTAACCTGACTAAGCCTACTAGAGTAGTACTTGCGCTCGGTTGCTTTGACTCTCATTTAGTCATCTATTTATATTGCACGATAGAGTTATAAGATAATAGGTTATTGTACAAAAAAAGGCACTACTTATTCATTTAAGTAGTGCCTTTTAAATTTAAGCTAAATAGGGTTTATTGTTTTAAACCCGCTTCGATCTGAATTTTTAAAGTCACATCTTTCATCATCCCGCCATCAGTATACATATCAATGCCCCATTTGGTTCTATCAATCGTGGTTTCAAAGTCGCCACCACATACTTGAGTGTTTAATAGGGGGCTATCGTAACAGTTGAAGCTTGTGGCTTTTAACGTAACAGGATGGGTTTGGTCAAGCAGAGTCAACTCACCTTTAACCGCAGTTACTTTATCACCATCAAACTGCCAATCTGTCGATTTAAAATAAGCGGTTGGATACTTCTCAACATTAAAGAAGTCAGCAGATTTTAGATGCTTATTAAAAGGTTTGATACCTGTCTCTAAGCTACTAATTGGAATCGTAACCCCAACAAATCCTTTTTGGGCTGCAGGGTCATATTCGACGATACCTGATAAGCCGTAGAAGCCGCCAGCGTTAGTAGAAGTGCCAAAGTGATTGACAAAAAAACGTGCATTAGCATGATGAGGATCAATCTCGTAAGTGGCCGCATTACCAGCAACACTCAAAGTACCTAAGCCTGCGAAAAGGGCAACTGCTAGTGTATTTTTTAAAACGTTCAAAGTGATTCTCCTATAATAGAAACCTGAAATATGGATAATAAAACAGACCCTAATAGTGTCAAATAAGCTCTACGGTAACTAATAATTTAGATGACAAACGATTTAAATTATGAAAGCTTCAATGGTAGCTTAATTTAATCGTAACCTATAATAAATTAAGGTAATAAAATAAGGGTGCAGTTTAAGAGTGTCTTATAAATATTGAGGCTTAGTTTAGCAAAATTTGAATAGAATTTGGGCTAAACATAACTTTATAATGGAGAAATTTGGTTGTATTTTAGTTATGAGTAGCTCTTAATTTTACATAATTGCATAAACTTTAAACACAACTATTCAAAAAAATATTCTTATTAAAAACAGAGGCTTGCCTTTAGTTTAATTATCGATGTTAGTTATGAATGTTTAATAAACACCGATCACATTCTCTTTAGCTGGCAGGCTTAATTTTACGACCCATAAGTGAGTTTGCAACCCAAGCAGGGCCTATCAATAAAAACTGTAAATCTTTGAAGAATGACGGCTTTTTGCCTTCGATTTTATGTCCGATGAACTGACCAATCCACGAGACAACGAAGATGACTGCCCATGCTTTAAACCCAAGCGGTAGCATGGCGATTGCTGACATACAAATTAGCATAAACATGCCCATGGCGATAAATAATGGTGTCGATAGCTTCAAGTAAAAGATAGCCACGAGCATAGCGACTACGATGGTAAACCAAGCAGCCACTGACATGCCCATACCTAATATGCTGACAAAAATCGTCGGGACACATAACCAGTGAATAGTCTTGTTAATTGGGTTTTGGTGACTGACAGCATACTCAGAAAGCCATTGGTCTAGCGTGCGTTGTGTAGAGTGCTTGCGTGATGACATACTAATTTCCTTATTAGCAATAGGTTTGGAGTACTATTATTACAGTAAGCATCGGTATTGTAAATATAGAAAATGAGAGACTTAAAAAGGTGTAAGTTTGAGTTATCGAATAACACGTATTGACTTTATTTATTAATGTAATATTTATTAAATTTACTTTTTAAGGTTACCTCATATTGAATATTGGATAGAATACCCCCATTTTAATACTTCAAGAAGGTGGATTTGTCGTGATTAGCCACTCACTGCCACTCTTAGATTTTATAAAGGAAGTTAGCGTATGATGCGTATTGGTCTGTTTTTATTAACCAACTTAGCAGTACTGGTGGTGTTTAGTATTGTCTTTAGTATTTTATCCGCCGTTTTCGGATTGGGATCTGTACACGGCGCGAATGGTCTTAATTTTGCTAGCCTTGCTGTGATGTGTGCCATATACGGCATGGTAGGCTCGATCATTTCACTTTTTTTATCAAAGTGGATGGCAAAGCGTTCAACAGGCACTGTGGTTATTGAACAGCCTAAAACAGCAACTGAGCAGTGGTTGATCGACACCGTCGCAAAACAAGCAAAAGCGGTAAAAATTGACATGCCAGAAGTCGGTATCTTTGATAATGCACAGCCTAATGCCTTTGCGACCGGCTGGAATAAAAACAAAGCCCTTGTGGCGGTCTCATCAGGACTACTACAGAGTATGACGCCTGATGAGGTCGAGGCGGTATTGGCTCATGAAATAGGTCACGTTGCTAATGGTGATATGGTGACCTTAGCACTGATTCAAGGTGTGGTTAACGCCTTTGTGATGTTCTTTGCGCGAGTGATCGGTAGCTTTGTCGATAGAGTGGTGTTTAAAAACGAAGATGGTCCGGGTATTGGCTATTTTGTGACCAGTATCGCTATGGACATCGTGCTCGGTTTCTTAGCATCTGCCATCGTCATGTGGTTCTCACGTAAGCGTGAATTTCGCGCCGATGAAATGGGAGCTAAGCTGGCAGGTCCACAAAAGATGATCAGTGCATTAGATGCACTTCGTCCTACTGAAGTGAGACCAGATCAGATGCCGAAGAATATGCAAGCTTTTGCGATTACCACTGGTCAGACCCAAGGCTTTAGTGTGGCAAGCTTATTTCGTTCGCATCCCACACTTGATGATCGTATTGCTGCCTTAAAGCAATATAGTCCCGGCAAAGTTTAATTCGTTCTAGAGAGCCTCTGTCCTAGAGAGCCTCTAATGAGTAGACAAAAAAAATACCGCGAACGATATCGCGGTATTTTTTATGTAAATGTTTATCTCGTCACTGAATAAATATCGTTTTTTACGTAGGTCCTAATAATGTTGTCGCTGACATGAAATTAGGGGCTTTAAAACAGGTCTATTAAGGCTTAGTAGCATTAATTAAGCGCACTGCGTTGCCACTCATATAATCCAATAAAGGCATTGACTTGATAGACCATCGTTTGAATAGCAAAAATATAATTGCCCGTCATTAGATTAACAATCAGCCACACAAAGTTAACCGCTATCCAAATCCACCAGTTAAATGAATAGCGAAGTATCATAGTCGCTTGGGCGGTAATGGACAACACAAACGCTAAAACGTTAATCCAATAAAAGTCAATCATGCCAAGGAATTGACTACCGTCGTTTTCAACAACCGCATAGCCTTGCTCAGTTAACCAATTATTGACAATAGGAAATAACATTAGTCCAATAGCAATAAATACTATGGTCACAATCCATACTAATTTGGTGGCAGACTTTGGTACCATATCGCCATCGGCATCGGTATTTTTTGACCAATAGACCAAGCCATAAACATGGGTAAGAAAGTTAAACATCGGTGCCAGCATAAGCCCGACTGCGCCTGATGTCGCTTGCACCACGCTTTCACCTGCAGTTGCTACCATGCCTAAGCCATTACCGGATATATTTTTGCGAAAGGATAGTGATACCACGCAGACCAAGCCAACTATGGAGATACCAAGGTAAAACCAGTCAAGTTGAGTATGCTTTGTGGTGAGCCAAAAACCAGTACTTAAGGCAATTACACCCAGCACAAACCAAGTCACAATCCAATTTTTCGCCCACTTACCCGTGAGGTTGTCGAGAAGTTCTATCTGCATGTTTATCCTTAAGAGATATTGATAAGATGTTGATAAATAAATTTGGTTTTATAGTGCGTTAAGTCGCTTGAATGTTGTCGCTTAAATGTTAATGGCACATCATATGAGGGCTGGCGCAGAATTAAAATATACCGCCCCTAAGATAATGACGCTAAATAAGCATTGGTCTACCGTCACTGTCTAGCAAATACGTGCTGATCAATATAATCAATTGCTTCTACATAACGCTCAAAATAATCTGGACTGGTTATACGATGGGTGACTATCTGATGACGATGGTATATGTCAGATAATCGTCTTTCAAAACGATCTCGCGCATTTTCAGAGCCTAATGAGCGCATACCATCGGCGACCCATGGCGTGTTATTGGCTAAAAACAGCGTATGATCGAATCGAATCTCATCAATACAGGCACCGACAAAAGGATGAGTGCGTCCTTCATACTCTTCACAAAACGCTTGGGTAGTCACGAAGTCAGTATCTATAATCGTTACTGGAGATTTGGCTTGATAGACAGCTTCGCGCACTGCATGGGCATGATCTAACGCAATGGGCGCATAATCACTATATTGCAGACCAACTTCTGTACCGCCTAAGTCGGTACCCACATACAAGCGTCCCATCTCCAAGGCAATATCGGCCCCATAATAGTTGGCAAGTTTGTGAACCAATGTCGTTTTACCAGAGCTCTCACCACCAACGATAGCAACCGTACGTGTATAGTCACCTCGCGCTTCAGGATGAATGATATCCCAGTTAGCGATGGGGTTATGATGAATGGTCGTGCTGTCAAATTCAGGGTGTAGTGGGGTGGTCGTGACAGAGATATTAAGCGAAGCAGTTACCGCGTCTTTTGATAACGCATGACCGTCAGTGACAAGGAGCGTACGGTCACCTTCGATATGCAACTTATCTAAAATGTAATCGATTTTAGCGTTATAGGCATCTATGTTAAGGGTAATATTCTCAACACTGTCATGCACTGGAAATGAAAAGTCATCACAAATATGTATTTTGATAAAAGGCAGGTCACGACAGGCCATCTGTAACCATCGCGCTTTGTCATGCAGTGTCACCGGAAATTTAGGATTGGGATTAGGATGTCGAGTAATGACAATATGTAGCACTTCCACTTGCGATGACGCATATAAAATACTTCTTATATGCCCTAAGTGTAAGGGTTCGAAATGACCTATCATTAGACCCGAATTCTGCATAGTGCTATCCTCATTGCGAAGCAGCTTAATAGTAGAAGTATATTAAGTCATCTATATAAATTTTTATTTTAAAGCTTTGTTACATTGTTTAGCAATTAGCTATAAAAAATCAACCGATTAAATAGCCTAATAAATGGGCAAAAAATTAAATAACCTGACAATTAAGGAATTGATTGGTTATATCGTTGTAACCTAGATTGCTAAATCGATTTAATACTTTAATACACGACCCAAACTATAGGACGTTACTCAATAATATCACTAACGTTTAGTAAGAGACATTAAGCACAACGTTACAAACTCAGTGCAAACCTTAAACAGCAATTTGTAAAATAAATACTATAATAATAGCTATGAAGTTATTCAATAAGGCATAAAATTATAAGGTTTAAAAGTTTGGTTATTTTTTATAAATAACTCTTTTTTACAAATAACTCTACAAAGACTTTAACTAGTATAAATGAGGCTACTATAAATAGGATTTTAATCAAACTTTTTCATTGGGTCTTTGTATTTTGATAAATTTCCCAAAACAATACAATGGTTTTGCAATATTTTTAAATGTAACGTTTCAGCTAAGGGGTAGAAAATGGCAACGCTTAAGAAACTTCATCGCTCACGCCAGCATCGTATGATTGCAGGTGTGATGGGTGGTATAGCCGAATACTTTGGTTGGTCACCGAATCTTACCCGTCTGTTATTTGTCATTATTTCGACTGCCAGTGTTGCGGTTCCTGGTATTTTAATTTATCTCATTTTATGGTTGATTATGCCAAATGCGACGGCAGAATCTTATCAATAAGAGCGATCTTAAATGAGCGATGTAATTTATCAGAATATATCACTGACTCGAATCACCTATATATTAATTAACAAGAAAAATAAATTAAAATAATTAGAAAATAACAACTAATAACATCGGAAATTTTTAGGCAAATTTGGGTTAAACAGTAATATAATGAAACACTTAAATTGCCATAATTTGCATAAAAAAAGTTATAATAATGTCATAACTTGAAAAGTTCAAAGTAAAATAAAAATAGTAGTAGCTGGAGTAGACGGTTACTATAAAACGCTTTCCTCCTGCCTAGATGTCTCACATCTAGGTATTTTTTTGTCTAAATTTACCCTAATTCTTGCTTTAACGATGAATGTTTAACAGACTCTAGATAAAATAACGTTTTTTTAGTAAGGTGAGCGTAATAAAGAGTATCCCCTACAAAAAGCAATACATACTTCAAGCAATAAAGACTAAGAACATTACTCACCCTATCAACCTCTATTTTATTCAAACGTGGCGACATTATGACATTTCAAGAACTGATATTAACACTGCAATCTTATTGGGCTAAAAAAGGCTGTGTGGTATTACAGCCCTATGATATGGAAGTAGGCGCAGGGACTTTTCATACCGCAACCTTTTTACGATCTTTAGGGCCAGAGATTTGGAACGCAGCCTATGTGCAGCCCTCACGTCGACCTACGGATGGTCGTTATGGCGATAACCCCAACCGTCTGCAACACTATTATCAGTTTCAAGTGGTTATGAAGCCCAATCCACCCAATATTCAAGAGTTATATTTAGGATCACTGGAAGCCATTGGCATCGATACCTTGACACATGATGTGCGCTTTGTGGAAGATAACTGGGAGTCGCCAACGCTTGGTGCTTGGGGCCTGGGTTGGGAAGTCTGGTTAAACGGAATGGAGGTGACTCAGTTTACCTATTTCCAGCAAGTCGGCGGTCTTGAGTGTTTCCCAGTGACGGGCGAGATCACTTATGGGCTTGAGCGTCTCGCAATGTATATTCAAGGTGTGGACAGCGTTTATGACCTAGTATGGACGGACGGTCAGTTTGGTAAAGTGACCTACGGCGATGTGTTCCATCAAAATGAAGTAGAACAATCGACGTATAATTTTGAGCATGCCGATGTGCCGAAAATGTTCGAGTTGTTTGATTTCTACGAGCAGCAAGCGGACAAGTTAGTAGCAGCAGGCTTGCCATTACCGGCCTACGAGATGGTCCTAAAGGCCTCACATACGTTTAATTTGCTGGATGCCCGCGGTGCTATCTCAGTTACTGAGCGTCAGCGTTTTATTTTAAGGGTACGCACCTTGTCTCGAAAAGTAGCAGAAGGCTACGTACAGGCACGCGCTAAGCTTGGATTTCCGCTAGCAGATGAGGCGCATAGACAAGCGGCTTTAGATAAATATTTGCCAAAAGCTGAGACAGGTGACGACTCAAAAGCGGATAATAAAAGCAGCTAACCCTATAAAAGCAACCGTACTAAAGCAACCGTACTAAAGCAACCGTACTAAAGCAACAGTACTAAAGCTGTCAACTAAGGGTAGCGTCCCGTATTACCGCCTAAATCCTTAAAATTTTTAATACTGATAACTAGAGAATCTCATGAGCACAATTTTATTTGAACTTGGCACAGAAGAGTTGCCACCAAAGAGCCTAAAACCGTTACGTGATTCGCTGAAATCAAGCGTTGAGAGCCAACTAAAAGAAGCTAATATCAGTTATGACCATCTTAAAGCCTTTGCTGCCCCGCGCCGCTTAGCTATTCAAATTGAAGGTATCGCCGATAAGCAGCCTGATCGCACTGAGCAAAAACGTGGCCCTGCGGTTAAAGCGGCATTTGATGCTGATGGCAATCCCACGCGTGCTGCTCAAGGTTTCGCTAAAGGCTTAGGGATAGACGTTAGTGAGCTTGAGACAATTAAGACCGATAAAGGGGATTATATTGGTTATGAGTTAACCGTTCAGGGTCAGGCGACAACTGAGCTGTTACCGACTATTTTTCAGTCGGCATTAGATAACTTGCCGATCGCCAAACGTATGCGATCGGGTGCCAGTCGTGAAGAGTTTGTGCGTCCTGTCAAGTGGTTGGTCTTTATGAAGGATGACCAGATTATCCCCGCAACAATTCAAGGGCTAACCACCGGTGTGAAGACGGATAAAGGTATTGAGACCGGTAATATAACTTTAGGTCATCGATTTCATGCTGGCGATGCACTCATTCCCCATGCCAAAGAGTATGAGCGAGTGCTTGAGAAGGTAAAAGTCATCGCAGATTTTGATCGCCGTCAGCAGCTAATCGTAGATCAAGTACAAACCCTAGCAGATGATGTCGATTCTACGGCGATTGTCCCGCAAGATCTGCTCGATGAAGTGACGGCATTGGTCGACTTACCCGTTGCTTTACGTGCCAGCTTTGAAGAGCGCTTTTTACAAGTACCACAGGAGGCGCTTATTAGTACCATGCAGGCCGACCAAAAGTACTTTTGCCTGACGGATAGCAAGGGTAAATTAAGACCGTATTTTATCTTTATTAGTAATATTGAATCGAAAGACCCAAGCCAAGTTATTAGCGGCAATGAGAAGGTCGTGCGTCCGCGTTTGGCAGATGCTGAATTCTTCTTCTTACAAGACCAAAAATTGCCCTTAATTGACATGGCTGACAGTCTAAAAAATCGTGTTTTCCAAGACAAACTAGGTACGATTTGGGAGAAATCGGAGCGCATTGCTAAGTTAGCCGCTTTTATTGCAGCGACCTTAAAAGATCAAAAGATTGACGGTTTTACAGATATTGACGTTGAGCAAACCACCCGTGCCGCCATGCTGTCTAAAGCAGACTTAACCAGTACTTTAGTGGGCGAGTTTCCTGAGTTACAAGGCATTGCAGGTACGTATTATGCACGATTGAATGGCGAGCCTGAAGCCATTGCTGCCGCTATTGAAGAGCAGTATCTACCTAAGTTTAGTGGTGATGTATTACCGCAAACGCCAATAGGTATCTGTTTGGCGTTAGCAGATCGTATAGACACCTTGGTGGGTATCTTTGGTATTGATCAAGCGCCGACCGGCTCAAAAGATCCATTTAGCTTACGCCGTTCTGCCATTGGGGTACTGCGACTATTAATCGAAAAACAGTTACCCATCAATGTCGTGAGTCTGATTGAACAGGCGATCTTAAATTATCAAGATAAACTGCCTCATGCGGGCAAGACTCTGACCGACGTTATTGACTTTATCAACTCACGCTACCGTGCAATGTATACCGAGCAGGGCGTTAGTGTTGATACGATACAAGCAGTATTAGCGATTAATCCACATATGCCGCTTGATTTTGATCAGCGGTTGCATGCGGTGAATGAATTCCGCAATCTGTCTCAAGCGGCGACATTGGCTGAAATAAACAAACGGGTGGCGAATATCTTAGCCAAATCAGAAGGTGAGATCAGTGATGGGGTTGATCAAAGCTTGCTGACCGAAACGGCAGAAAAAGAGCTATATCAAGTGGTGAATGACGCCGAAAGCACCGTCGCACCGCTACAAGCCGTCGCAAACTATAATGATATTTTGCAAGCATTAATTAAGCTTGAAACGCCGTTAACCAACTTCTTTGATAATGTGATGGTGAATAGCGATGACGCGTCATTAAAAGCCAATCGATTAGCGCTACTAAAACGAGTACGTGAGCTATTCTTAACAGTCGCTGATGTGGGTGAGCTGCAAATTTAATGGATTGACGATAAATATCATTTAGGCTTGATAGAATGTCTCAAAGAGGAGGGGTGTAACGAAAATGTTATGCCCTTTTTTAATGGGTGTGCTTTGAATTAATAGGTTTGATTTTAATATAAAGTGAGAATTTAGATGACTCGAGTCGCGCACTTTCTAATCGCATTTTCTAATGGCACCTTCAAATAAGGGATAGAAGTCATAGAAAAGGCAAGCCGTTCAGCAGTAATATTGTAAGTAAAAATTACAAGTTACCATTACATATTTTTTATTTCTTATCGCATAATATAATCATTATAATTTTAGAGACCATTATACGTGAAATGAATATGAGTAATGGGCTTACATTATTAATGGGATTGTTCGATTTAAATGGTTGTATTTATTAGGTATAGGCTGACATGATTGAGAATTGGACACGGGAGCTGGTGACACAGCGGGTGTTAACGGCGACGTTACTGGTTATTTTATTTATTCTCAGTTTTAAAGTGGTACAGTTTTTTATTGTACCTGCTTTGTGGGCTGCCATTTTGGCCTATGTGACGTTTCCGGTTTATAACTTCTTTCATCAAAAGGTTATGTTAAGTCCTAATGTCAGTGCGGCCATCATGACCATCTGCATCTCTTTGATCTTGGGCGTTCCCATTGTCATTGGACTATTTATATTACAACAAGAAGCATTAAGCCTTTATAGTAATCTGTTATACCGTATTAAAGTAGGTTATGTTGATTTGCCAGATGAGATTAAGAACCTTCCTGTTATTGGTCAGCAAATAAAAGATTTATTATGGGAAATTAATAAAGATCCTGAAGCCTCTCTCAATGCCTTTAGAGCTTGGCTACAATCACACTTATATTATGGAAAGGTAGCGCTCGACGTTGCTTTTAGTAGTCTTGCAAAACTAGGTATGGCTTTAATGACGTTGTTCTTCTTTTACCGTGACGGTATCAGTTTAGTGAAGCAAATTCGTCAGGCATTACGTAATATTATTGGCAATCGTATCGATGGTTATATCGATTCTGTCGGCTCAACCACTCAAGCCGTCGTCTATGGCATTGGTCTGACAGCGTTGGCACAGGCCATACTGGCGGGGATAGGCTACTACTTTGCTGGGGCACCAAGCCCAATTTTGTTAACATTAATGACCTTTGTTATTGCACTAATCCCGTTTGGGACACCGTTTGCTTGGATGGGGGTTGCCATTTGGTTAGTGACCCAAGGTCAGACGCCAGAAGCCATTGGTTTGACATTATGGGGCGTCTTGGTGATCAGTTGGGTGGATAACCTTATACGTCCTATCGTCATATCGGGTGCGACTAAAATTCCATTTATTATTATCTTTATCGGTGTATTAGGTGGATTGACCGCCTTTGGATTTGTGGGTCTATTTATCGGCCCAGTGGTATTAGCCATTGCGCTTGCAGTGTGGCGTGAATGGATCAACCAACATCGCAACATCATATTTGCGCCTTGCTATACTCAATTAGATGAACATCAATGGAAGCCTGCCGATAGGCCGATGTCTTTTGAGATAACACCAGATGTGGTTACCTTTAGTAAATATCCTTTCGCTGAATTAGCATTAGATACTATAGCTAAGAAAGACGCTAGTAATCATCAAGATGCCAAAAAACCTAAATTAGATCCTCATAATACTGACTCTGATAATACTGATCCTTATAATACTGATCATCATAAGCCCAGTCATTAATGGCGTCGTTCGAAGCATGTAAAATCATAAGAAAACAGATGATAAAGCCTAAGAGTTTGTCTTCATAAGCTACAGTTAGCCAAATGTATCCTACGATTATAACTTCGAATACCGTCTGACAATTAATCCTAAGCAGAACTCAAACGTGAACTCGGATAAGGAATCCCCTTTGTTATGCTGACACTTCTCGCTGATAGTAACATTGCCCACCTGCATGACTATTTTAATTCAGAGGTTTTAAACCATCCGGTAAAAGTGATTGCAATGGCAGGGCGAGATATCAATGCGGAGGCATTAGCAACGTATCAACCTGATGCCTTACTGATTCGTTCAGTGACTCAGATAGATGCCCAGTTGCTGGATAAAAATGAGAGTGTTAAGTTTGTTGGTTCGGCGACTATTGGTACGGATCATGTCAATGAAGGTTATCTCAGCCTGCGAGGTATCCGCTTTGCCAATGCCGCAGGTTGTAGTAAGCACTCTGTGGCTCAATATGTCATAACCGCTATTGCACAGTTACGCCCCGATTATTTGTTAAATCCCGCGGACAACTCAGTGACATTGGGCATTATAGGGCTAGGCAATATTGGCAGTACGCTTGCTCGTTATGCACTAGATTTAGGCTGGCAGGTTTTAGGCTATGATCCCTTTTTATCTCAATCTACCATTAATAATGCCAGTTTTGATCAAGTTATCACTCAAAGTAATGCCATAAGCTTGCACGTTCCTTTGACCCTATTAGGGCAAAATGAGCGACCCACCTATCATCTTATTAACAGTGACGTTTTGGCTAAAATGCCCGCTGATACCCTGTTGATTAACACCGCGCGCGGGCCAGTGGTCAATGAGTCGGCTTTGCTTAATGAGTTTGCACAAGCTGATAAACGACGTGAGGTAGTATTGGATGTGTTTGAGCATGAGCCAAATGTCCCAACCGATCTACTCAATCAGCTCGCTATCGCCACACCCCATATTGCAGGCTATACGCTAGAAGGTAAATTGCGTGGGACGCAGATGATATTTGATAGCTTTGTGCACTCTTATGGGCCAAAAGGTGCGGATATACTTGACATTGAACCCGTTGATTTAATGGATGAACTGTTGCCAGATAACCCTTATCACTGGTCAGAGTTAAAGGCTAATCCGAATAAGTTGACTGAGTTTTACGATATCAAAGCAGATGATGCCTTACTTCGTCAAAGTATGGATAAGGAGGCGGGCGCTGTATCAGGTGAAACGTTTGATGCCCTGCGGAAAATCTATGCGCTGCGCCGTGAATGGCTGTTTGGATAAGGTATTTCCATGTCGCAATTACTTGATTTTCATCCTACGATGAGCCTTGAGATGGCTTATAAACGTGCCGAGATGCTGGCTAACATCCGCGAGTTCTTCGCACAAAAAAACGTTTTAGAGGTACAAACGCCTCTGCTTTCTCAAGCGGGCAATACAGATGTGTTTGTGCCGTCAATTTCTGTCAATATTACCCTCCAAGACACCCCAAGAACTTACTACCTACATACCTCACCAGAATTTGCCATGAAACGAATGCTGGCAACTTGGCAAGTGGAGATTTATCAGATTTGCCCTGTATTTAGAGATAATGAGGTGGGTCACCGTCATAACAGTGAGTTTACGATGCTGGAGTGGTATCGTCCTGGATTTAGTCTAAATGAGTTAGCGTTAGAGTTGGCTGAATTACTTACTGTGGTTTTTGAGCGTGTGCAGGTGTTAACCCATTACAGCTATAGCCAAGCATTTATGGATTATGTGGGTGTGAATCCTTTAAGTGCCAATTGCCATGTTTTATCGGCTATTGCAGAGCAAAATGGTCTGTCTGATATCGATTTGGGAGAGGATCATCAAGGTTGGCTGGACTTATTATTTAGCCACCTAGTAGAGCCTAACTTGGGTCATGATAGTCCGACTTTGATAACCGATTATCCACCAGCAACTGCGGCTTTGGCTAAAATCGAAACGGATAGTGACGGTAATAAGGTTGCCAAACGCTTCGAGTTATATATCAATGGCATTGAGATTGCCAATGCGTATGATGAATTGGCGGACAGTCAGGCATTAAGGGCACGATTTGAGCAGGATAATATTGAACGGACTCAGCGAGGGTTGCCTGTTATGCCAATCGATGAACGCCTATTGTCAGCATGTGACGAGCTCCCAGCATGTAGTGGCATTGCGCTAGGCATTGATAGGCTTCTTATGGTGATGACGGGTGCAAAAAGTATTGATGAGGTGATAGGGTTTGGTGTGGATAGGGCTTAGTATGCCAGCCATTCAACAGTTTCAAGTAATGCGATAACGTCAAGTAATTCGACAGTTTCACCTAATTCGACAATTTCGATTCGATTAGGTCAAGCAATTTACCCTGTTAAGCCATTAAGTAGCGTTTAAGCCATGAAGTAGCATATATAATGGCCTTCCTTGATAAGTTGATAGTTAGAGGTACTATTCATTTTCAGAGGGACTATGAGTATCTTTGGATTGAAAGTCTTTCATGATTTTACTTAAGGTCTTACTGTTGTCATAAAAAGCGCGACACCCTGGACATAATAATAGATGGGAGTGCAGTTGTACTTTCTCAGGCAGGCGTAATGGGCGCTCCTGTCCATCACTGGCAATTTGGGTAATACGTTTACAGTTTTTCATAGTTTATATGGCCTTAATTTCGATGAATTCTCTACAGCTCTCTAATATTATTTTTAGTTTTTCGAGTTTGAAGCAAGTTTAATAGTAGAATAAAGGGTTTTACAACAGAAATGGTATTCAAGTTAACCCTTATACAAGAGATCTGTTATCCAATAGAGCTGTTATTCGTCAGCATAGTTAAACCATTTTATGGACAAACACGTCTGAAGACCAAGTCGTGCTCGATGCATTAATACGTAATAATTACTGCTACTTATCTTTAACGACTCGCAGATTTCTCTCGTCTCAAGCTCAATATATTCACGCATTAAAAATGCACGGGCCTGTTCACTAGGCAGATTGGTTAAGCAGGCTTCAAGTACTTGCCAAAACCCCTCAGAATGGACATGAGCTTCAGGGTCACACCAACTGTCATCAAATTGACTTGGTTTGCACTCTGGATACCAAGACCCTGCCTCATCAAATAGGGCATCCAATAAGCTATCCCCATTGCCATCGCTACTCTCTGGCAGGCTCGATATCGTGGAGTATTTACTGTTTTTGCGAATATTATCAATAATTTTATTTTTTAGAATGGCAAATACCCAGCTTTTAAAAGCCGCATTGCCTTTAAATTGACCGCTATATTGCAGCGCTGAGAGTAACGCATCTTGAACCACATCTTCTGCCAAGTGATAATCGTCTAATTGCAGGCGAGCAAACGCAAGCATTTGATGGCGAACTGCTTCGACAAACTGAGGGGTAATACTTGAATGCTCTGGGACAGGAAGCTGACTCGCGTCGTTCATTTTAACAGCTCTTATGTGTACCGTTATTGGACAAGTTATCGGGTACGGTTGTTAAGGTGTAGGGTATAGATTTAAAGGGCTAGGCATAATCAAAATCATAAGTAAAAGTATAAGTACGCTAATCTCAACTTAAAGTATAAGCTGTAGATTTTGCAAGGTTTAGCTCCCTTCCTTTTCCAAAGGAAGGGTTGGGGATGGATTTTCGGGAAAAATCCCCCTAAATCTCCCTTTGAAAAAGGGGGACTTGCCACCCTTTTCAGTATTTTTCAATAAATTAACTAAAAGTACTGTTGATAATTCAGTTATTAATATTGCTAGCTATTAAGTTTAGAATTTTAGGCATAAGTATAAGCTAACTATGCCATGTAACGATACTGGCGCTTAGAGGCAGAAGGGTTTAGCCAATAATCTAAACTGACATAACGACCCGCGCCATAAAATAAGGTGACCAGTAGCATAACAGTATAGGTTGCTGCAAACTCAATGCCGTTGTTTAGTATCACAAAATTACCGGTTTCGGTTAGCCATTCATAATTACCATGAGTTTGCAAAATTTCTCGCGCTTTATCCAAGCGTAACGCCGCTTCATTGGTATTCTCTAAACTGGCCTCACTGCCCCAAAAGCCAAACATATTCATCAAACTTGATAGACTGGTACTAGGATCAGTCGGGGTAATGGCATACCAGCCATTGACCCAGTGGACACTAAACATTGCTACCAGCATGGTAATAATCAAGGAGAATGACACAAAACGGGTGCCTAGTCCTAATAATAACGCAATACCTCCCACTAATTCTGCCAAAATAACCAGTACTGCCATTAGCGTCGGCATTGGCAGCCCTAATCCCCAGTCACTATTGCCAAACCATTGTACGATGTCATCAAAACCTGTGACTTTATTCCAGCCGGCACTGATAAAGATAGGCGCAAGGTATAAGCGTATCGCTAAAGGCGCAATAAAATCTAATGATTCTAACCGAGAAATAACAGCGTTAAAGGGTCTAAGGGTGTTGCTGGCAAAGCTCATAAAATACTCTCAATGCAATGTTGGAAAAACTTTCAAAATATTTGGACGGTAATAGTTTATTTAGGATGTGAATAAAACCTGCTGATCCACTAGCTGATGAATTAAAGGTATGCCAAAGGACACCAAAGTCTGCTCGTCTTCATACCCTAAGTGGTTGGCAAACGCTTGCATTAATTTGGTCAGACCACTGTCTGTTGCCTCAATTGGGCTATAGTTATTGACATTGCTACTGCCATAGCTACTGACAAAGTCAATGAGGGCATAAGTGAGCGCATTGACCGTCATAAACTGAACCTTATCCTGATAATCTCTATAGACCAAATAAAAACTGTCTTCAGGCTTCTCGGGCTGAAACTCTGCGCTAATTAGATGTACTGGCCACTGATAGTGTAAGTTTTGCACGCTTGGATTAATGCTTAAATAGCTTAAGCCCAAATTGCTTGCATCCAAAGCCGATTCATTGAGTGGTTGCTCAGTGTCAAATGTCGGTGCAATATTCGGTAAAGGGTCAAGAATATAGGTATCGACCATAAGCTCGACCCATTCATAATGTACTAATTCGGCAAAATACGGCGGAAGCTCTAACCGTTGTAATACATTAGGTTCAGATAAATACTCAACGAATTGCTGATTAATCTCTGTGAAATAAGGACTATGGCAAGGATGCTTAAGGAAAAACTGCTTGCAAATATATAGCCATTTATCATCACTAATCAAACTTTGACAAACAGGAAAGCATTTATCTAAGAAGCCCTTAATATTATTAAATACAAGAGTTTGATATAAATTGCCAATACGACTGGGAATGGATGCTCCGTTTGCGAGAGTCACATTTGTGAGAGTCTCGTTTGTAAGATATGGCGAGGCACTGTCTGAGTTGGGATTATCGATCCCAGTCTTTTGTTCTCGTAAATATTGACCAAAATTTTGCTGAAACTCTGCCAGAGGTGAGATGCCTGTCGATGAGGTGGCTTTCAATGAAGTAGCTTTCACTTTAGAAGATACCGAATTATCAACGCCAGCAGAAATAACTTTAGATAAGATCATGCTGACCGTCCTTAGTCTGCAGGCCTTGATTAGCCTGATGACTATCATTAATCTGCTGAACAGACAAGGACGGATAGGGTAATGTCGCTTTTTTGGCAGAACTCGTTTGTGACTTATGTGGCTTAATTGACTGAGTCTGTAACTGGCGAATATAAGTCACTTCATCAATCAACTCATCCATACTAGGAAAATTGAAATCGCGCTCTAAACAAGTCGGTAAAGTGCTGGCAGGACGTCCTGTTTTTTGCTCGATAAGGGCATAAGCGTCAGATAATAACACCCAAACCGGATCAATCACGCTCGCACCATGAGTATCTACAATTAGCCCATCTTCTTCAGTATGATGCCCCGCCACATGGAGATAACAGGTACGCTCAAGTGGCAGTTGCCGTAAGTACTCGTGCGCATCAAAGCCAAAGTTTTGACTGTTGACATAAATATTATTCACATCCAAATGCAGTAGGCAGTCTGCCTCATTGGCAACGGCACTGATAAATTCAGCATCGCTCATATCACAGCTGACGCCATTCGTTGGGGGACTAAAATAATAAGAGGCGTTTTCAAACCCAATTTGCTGACCCAAAATATCTTGTGCCTGCTTTATTCTATCAGCCACCCAGTAAACCGCCTCTTCAGTACAAGGGATAGGGAGCAAGTCATATAAATGACCCGATGTATCGCTACACCAAGACAGATGCTCGGTGTATAGCACGATATCATGGGTCTGCATAAAGGCTTTGATGTTTTTTAAAAGTGCGATATCTAAAGTGGCTGTGCTACCGATTGATAGCGACAAACCATGACAAACAAAGGGATGTTGTTCGGTAAATGCTCTTAACTGCTTGTGGTATTGCCCGCCCATTTGACCGTTAGAATTTAACCAGTTCTCTGGCGATATCTCAAAGAAATCGATAGCAGACAGATCTGCTTTACCCATCTCTGCTAAAAGCTCACGACGAAACCCAAGCCCTGCACCGCCCAACTGTTTTATGGGTTGCGCAGTGCTATCTTTAGAGGGAGTAATTGAGCTTGAGAGTGGTAACGTCATAATGGTCCTTTATAGTTTTGATTGTATGGGTAAGGCTAGAAGGTCAACCCAGTAGCAGTTTGTTCAATTAATCAATGCTATTTATTGCCACCACATTTGGCTTCACCGCACTTGGCATCCATTTTTTTGTCTGCACCGCACGAGCTTTCCACTTTTTTATCGGCACCACAATTGCCTTCAGCACTTTTTTCTGCGCCACATTTGGCTTCGGCTGTTTTATTAGCGCCACATGACCCTTGATGGGCTTTTTCGCCATTTTTGTAGCCTGAGTCCATTGCATTAGCAGAAAAAGGATTGGTTGACGTACAGCCACCTAAGGTAACTAATGAGCCTAGGGCTAAACTTGCAACGATTGATTTGGTATTCATAATAATATTCCGGTTTAAATAAGATTGATTGGTTTAAACGTTGTGCTGTTTACGAAGCGAAAGTGACAACTGCGCTCAGTTTTCAAATGTCCGTTTTTATGTAACTGTCTGCTTTAAGCCATGGGAAAGCTATTCACTTGCACCACATTTGCCTTCGCCACATTTGGCATCCGTTTTTTTAGTAGGTTTTTTGACTGTGCCGCATTTGCCTTCGCCACACTTAGCGTCTGCTGTTTTACTATCACTTTGGTGCGCGTTTAGCATAGGTTTGGCATTAAAGGGATTTGCTGCATTAGCGCCACTCATAGTCATAAGTGAACCTAATGCTAAACTGGTAATAAATGCTGATTTTTTCATGATGTACTCCATTGATAGGGATAAATAATTGATAGGTGATAACAGTCTACAAACTAAGAGCCCTCTCAATGATGTCGTACTCAAATCAATGGCAAGTTATTTGTCTGTTATTAATTAGACGTGGCACGGGCGACTTTTCTTACACTTATTTTTAATTTTTTTAGATAATTATTTTCAAATTAATATAAGTTATTGATTTATAGTGATTTTTATTTTTAAATAAAAACGATTAATCGAATGATTTGAGTGGGTGGACGTAGTGTTTGTGGGAATAATTAGTGGGAATAGTGAGGGTGAAAGGTGTGTTACTAAATCAACTTAAAACGTCTAAAGCAACTTAAAATAGAAAAGTCATTTAAAATAGGAAAATGACTTAAAATAGGAAAACGACTCAAAACAGGAAAGCTAAGATGATTGAACCCGCAAAAATAGCAGATGCAAAAGAAATTGCAATTGTAATTAGGGACAGTATTCTATCCTGCGTTGATGATCATCAAAATGATCCTGTCACAATTGAGCAATGGCTAGCGAATAAAACGCAAAGTAATGTTGAACAATGGATAAGCAACAATGATGCCTTGGTTTATAAGCTTGGTAAGCAGATAGCTGGTTTTATTTTAGTGTCAAAAAAAGGTGAAGTGTTGCTTAACTATGTAAGCCCTGATTACCAAGGGCGAGGGATAGGCAAACAATTATTGAACAGAGCGAAAGAAGACTTTCTTCAACGAGGTATAACAACGCTTACTACTGAGTCGACTTTGACAGCCAAGCCGTTCTATTTAGCCAATGGGTTTAAGCTTATTGAGGATGTGTTGGAGAATGGACGAGTGGTTGCACACCGGATGGTGTTGAGTTTGTAGGGAAAGGGTAAACTTTATAATGCTTAACGCACCAGTTTACTCAACCCATCGGCAAACATTTTTTTGTCTTTATCAGAATAGGGCTTTTGACCGCCCATTTGCGTCAAGTCCAGTACGCCTGTTGAGCGCATGGTGTCCATAAAATCGCGAGCGTTTAGCTTTTGTTTGATATTATTTTTATCATAGATAACTCCATGTGGCGTCAATACCTGCCCGCCATTATCTAGCACATCATTCGCCAAAGGAATGTCACTGGTAATCACTAAGTCGCCTGTCTCAATATTATCAGCAATATAATCGTCAGCCACATCAAACCCAGAACCCACGACTTTCATGGTAATTAGAGGAGATTTGCGTACTTTTATGACCTGATTGGCAACAAAAATCGCAGGCGTATTGGTGCGAATGACCGTTTTGGTAATGATATCTTTTACCACCAAAGGGCAGGCATCAGCATCAATCCAAATTTTCATTAGATATCCTTAGAGGGTGATGACTCAGTGACTGACTCTGAGGTAGATTCTGTAAGAGGCTGTGACTCAGGTAAGACATGGTCGTCCATGCCTACTTTATTAGGCAATACGGATATTAACATCTTTAAAGCAGGATTTAAGTACACCACATCGTTTGGCATCAAGGTTATATGAGCAATTTTACGGTCTGGTCGTTCTGCTTTATGGTAAGTATGGTAATGAGCGCCATCGATAGCCAGTACGTCTGATACGTCAGGATATTCACCCAATACATTAACCATAATTGAAGGGTGCACGTTGTCGGTATCACCCAGCGGCAAGCCAACCACGGCACGGATATGATTTTCAAACTGGCTGGTGACAGCGCCTTCAATACTCCAATGCCCTGAGTTGTGCACACGGGGGGCTATTTCATTGGCTAAGATAACGTCTTTACCTGCCTTATTTTTAGTGACAAATAACTCTAAGGCCATCGTACCGACGTAATCCAAATGGGTCATCAAGGTTTCAATAGCGGATTTCGCTTCTGGTAATAAGTGACTGGTACCAATCGCAGGTGCTTGCGAGGTGGCTAATATGCCATTGAAGTGATTGTTCTCTATTAAATCGTAGGTACGCATCGTGCCATCTTGTGCACGGGTCGCAATGATGGACACTTCACGGCTAAAGTTAATAAACCCTTCTGCTATTAGTGGGGCGGGGGTAGGGGTTAAATCACCTTCACCGCTGACCGCATCTCCTAAAGCCTTCCAAGCGTCGACAATATCTTGTTGAGTCTTCACCACAAATTGACCTTTGCCGTCATAGCCACCGCGGCTGGTTTTAAGCACTAAAGGTAGGCCGAGCTCTTGACAGGCGGCTTGTAATTCTGATTTTGAGCTGACACTGGCAAAAGGTACGGTTTTAATATCGAGTTCATTAAATAAGTTTTTTTCTTTGAGTCGATCTTGAGCAACTTCAAGTGCTTTTGCTGGCGGATACATGCCTTGTTTTGTTCCTTCATCGGACAGCTGCTGTAACCATTCAACAGTTTTGGCAGGCGTATTTTCAAACTCAAGGGTAAAGACATCCGCAGCAGCAACGAAGTCACCAATCTGCTCATTGGTAAAAACCTGACCATATAAAGAGGCAGGGCAGTTAGGGGCATCTTCTAAAAATACACAGCGATAGCCGAGCGGTATAGCGGCTTCAGCAAGCATCATACCGAGTTGACCACCTCCTAGAATACCAATGGTGCGGATAGTTTGAGTAGCTGGATAGGCGTTGGCTGTGGTCATGATTGGCTCTAAATAGGTTGTTAGTGAAGGTTGACTGTTTAAATATAATATAGTCGGCGAACTTCTAAACGGTTACAGTGTTAATCTCGTTAAGCCTATTGCAGTAGTACTTGCACTCGGTTGACTTGTAACCATTTTAGATTTCTTTGACTATAGCGTATCGAACTGAGATTAAGGCAATGAAATAAATGCAAAAAGGTGCGTATAGCACCCCATTGTTGTAAATATCTAGTCTAATATGATAAAACTCTTAACTTAAGTAGGTAAGTCTAATCGTTTATTTGTCCAATATCTTGTTATGAAGTATTGAGTGGTCATCAAACCCTACAAGATTATAGCAAAATTAAGCGTTAATAATACCAGGTGTCGGGCTGGCTAATACCGTATCCGTTTGTTTATTACGGAACTCAACCAACTGTTTTGCTAAGTCGTTATCTTGTAACGCTAATATCTGTATAGCTAATAAAGCAGCATTATACGCACCTGCCGTACCAATCGCTAAGGTACCGACTGCTATACCCTTAGGCATCTGTACAATTGACAATAGGCTGTCCCAACCACTTAAAGTGGAGGATTTAACGGGCACACCTAACACGGGCAATTCAGTTTGGCTGGCGCACATACCGGGTAGGTGGGCTGCACCGCCAGCACCCGCAATAATGACTTGTAGACCTTTCTCTTTGGCAGACTTAGCGTAATCAAATAGTTTGTCAGGCGTACGGTGTGCAGAAACCACGTCACATTCGAACGCCACTCCGAAGTCAGCCAATAACTGTGCCGCCAAGCTCATGGTTGCCCAATCCGACTGCGAACCCATGATAATGCCAACTATTGGGGTACCTTCTGGAGATTGAATAGGCCCTAAAGCTGTGTCTGACTGTCTGTTAATGTTGGCAGTAGTCATTGCGTGCGTTTCCTAACAAAAAACATCCATAATACAAAATTTCTGATCTAATAAAAAGTAGTTTTTTAAAAAGTAGCTAAAAACAGTCTTTCTAACTGCAAACTCTAAAGGCTACTTTAGGGCATACTTTTAATGGCTATTGTTCAAGTGGACATTGTTCAAGTGGCCATTATCAAAGTGGCTAGTCTTCAATATATTGTACAAAGTTATCGGCTGATAATGGCATAGGGTTTTCGGTATCAAACTGATAAGCCGTCAGATAACCCTTACCAGCAGCTGAATAATCAGTACATACCACTTGCGGGCTTAATGGTTGAGGTGTCCCTGTTAACCAGTAATGCCCAATAAATATTGGTTTATCCGTTTTTAATTCAAAGTCAATACGATCAATAACTGCGTCTTGAGGCACTTGCGCTAAGTCAGAGGTGGAGGCACGCGCAATATCAACGATACGCTGTGACTGTAAGTCTTTTAGCCACCACCTTACCCGCATACGTTTGCGTACCGTGCCCTCTTTATCCGCAATACGTATGCCTTCAGGTAACGGCACTTCGACCCCTTTTAAAACGCGCTCTAAAGCATCATAAGCCTCTGAGTCCTTTTGTCCAGTTTGCTGCAGAGCTTCAGGGGTAAGACGATTGTCATCGGTTAGTAGCGGTTTTAAAACGGTCATCTTGTCTTCATCCCAGCAGGCATGTACAAAACAAGCGTGCTCAGTTTCGATCCATAACGGGAGCTCATAAAAACGGGAAAGCCAATAAGCATGAGCTTCCGAACCAAACGGGATTTCATCTAGAAATGCTTGATGTTGACGGGTATGGGCTGTGTTATGGCTACGCAAATAAGTTTTATTGTCAATGTTTGGGTGAACTGACTGAGTATTGCCTAACTCATCAACAGTGGCAAAGGCAAGTGCGTTATACTCATGATTGCCCATTATAGCGTCTGCAACATTGGCATCTAACATCGCAAACACAATTTGCAAGGTTTCTAGCTCTTCAGGACCTCGATCGATTAGGTCACCTATGAATATCGCCCGATGTCCTTCAGGGGGATGATAATAGTCTATAGCTAATGAGGGGTGATGGGTTAGGGTATACCCTAAAAGATCGAGTAGACCTTTCAGCTTATGGGCATGCCCATGGATATCACCGATAATGTCATAGATCATAAAAATGTCTCATTGTGATTACTTAAATTGACTGCATAATAAAGTTATGTTGAACTGTCACCATTTAAGCTTTTTATCTAAGCCTATCGCCTAAACCTATTATCTAAAAATAATGACGATTTAGATTGGATAATGATTGAACTCTCAAGTAATCATTGGTCAAGCTATGCTTTGAAGATGACTGTTTTAGATACCTTAGTATAACGCACTACACACACTCTACGGTTGGATTTTCCTGTTATGCATATCTTCTTATTGATTGCTAAGTGGTTGGTGATTATTATCATTATCCTGGTTATTTTAACGGTTTTATTTTTAAAGTTCGCGCCAACGTTTGGGGGTAAGCCGGATTCCGATAGCCAGTCTCGTATTCAATCGTCACCAAATTTTAATGGTGAGACGTTTGTTAATCTCACCCAAACGCAGGCCAGTACGGTTGATTTTTCGGGTGTCCTTAAAGGCGAGTCTGCTCAAAATGGCAGTGTGATTGGGACGCTTTTATTTCCGCCACAAGGTAAAAATCCCAGTCAACCGATCAATACAATACCCTTAAATTTAATCGCTAATTCTTCCGATTTAAAAGACCATTCTAAAAGTGCTTTAAACGTTGAAAAAGATAGTGCTGCGAACACCACTTTAAAAAACGGTGAGCTTGTGTGGCTAGGTCATTCTACGGTACTGTTTAAAACCGCGGGCAAAACCCTGATTACTGATCCTGTTTTTCATCGAGCATCACCTATTCCTATTGGCGCCAAGCCTTTTGATATGACGCATATCCCTAGCGTTGACGACTTACCTTATATCGATGCGGTACTTATTTCGCATGATCATTATGACCACCTAGATCATAAAGCCATCAAGCAAATGAAGGATAAGGTCGGCCAGTTCTATGTGCCTTTGGGCGTAAAGGCACATCTGCTTCGTTGGGGTGTGGCGGAGTCAAGGGTTAGTGAATATGATTGGTATGACAGTACGCAGATAGCTGGGAGCGAAGGTCAAGATATTACGATTACGTTTGCCCCCAGTCGCCATTTTAGCGGTCGAGGCATTACGGGACACCGTGAGACGTTATGGGGCAGTTGGGCGGTACAGTCGCCTGAGCTGTCGGTATATTTTAGTGGTGATGGTGGCTATTCTGAAGAGTTTGCGAAGATTGGGGAGCGCTTTGGGGGCTTTGATATTGCTTTTATTGAAGATGGCGCTTATAACGAGCGCTGGCGAGAGGTGCATATGCTGCCAGAGGAGTCTGCTCAAGCGGGTATTGATGTGCAAGCCAAAGTGATACTGCCTATACATTGGGGTAAGTTTGATTTGTCGACCCATCATTGGCGAGAACCTGTGAGACGCATTACTTCGGCTATTCATGCTTACAATAGCGCTCAGCCTGAGGCGGAAAGAGTTAAGCTTGCCACGCCACTGATTGGGCAAGTTTTTGATTTAGACAACTTACCTACCTCGGCATGGTGGGAGCAACAAGAGTAGACAGTGAACAGCTAACAGTGAATAGTGAAAATAGTTATCATCTGCTAATAATATTAATGCGTGACACATGACTACAAAATAGCACTAGGACTGTTAAAGAGTTCACTAGGTTGATAATGTTACCCTATACCGATAAAGATTAGAGTTTGTTTAACATTTAAAGTCTGTTCAAATTTGAGGAAAAATATGGATTGGTCAAAGTGGTTATTTATAGATTGGGAGGTTGCTCTGGCGGTGGTGCTGTCAGCATTTGTGGTCTACCTCGCTATTATTCTTTACTCTAAATTGATGGGGCTACGTAGCTTTGCTAAGTTGTCGAGCTATGACTTTGCGATGACCGTTGCTATGGGTAGTATTTTGGCGTCTACTGTTTTGTCGAAGTCGCCTGCATTGTTAAAAGGTCTGCTGGCGATTGCGATTTTGTTCGTATTACAAGGGTGTATTTCAGTAATACGCCGCAAATCAACCGCCTTTAGAAAGCTGGTGGACAATCAACCTATCGTGTTGATGGCGCATGGTGAGTTTAATTGGGACAATATTAAAGAAGCCAAAATGTCGAAAAATGATTTGCAAGAAGTGCTGCGAAAAAATGGCATCAAATCTAAGTCTGAAGTATTTGCTATGGTGATGGAGACGACGGGCGATATGAGTGTAATAAAGACCAGCGACACGCCAGCGGATATTGAAATATTTGACGATATTCGTGACTATGAATTAATTGTTCATCATAAAAATTTTAAGTAAGTGTGCTGAGGGTTATAGGGCAATCTTAAATCCATACGTTTATACTATCCAAATATACTATCCAAAAGTGGCTTTGTTTTTGTAGAAACTGCTTTTGAAAACCGAGTGATTAAAACCGTGTGTCTAAAAAATGGCTGTCTAAAAATGCTTTTGGAAATAATAAATTGTGGAAAATAAGTCTCTAAAACAACGTCTGGCTGCCCCTTTTATCGAGCCCTATGCCCGTTACCAAAATGCAGATTTGCTGCATGCCATTCGCATTGGTTTAGCCGTCGTAACGGCGTTATTTATCAACCAAGTGACGGAATTACCGCATGGTGAGTGGACGACCATTACCGTCTTTATCATTTTGGGGTTACTTCAATATCAAGGGGCGATATATACCAAGGCGATTGAGCGGATTGCTGGCACCGCTCTCGGTATCGTTATCGGACTGGTGTTATTATTTTTAAACCATAATTTGCTAAGTGAACAATGGCTATATTATTTAGTGATAGGGGTGGTGAGTGCCATCATTGGCTATTATGCCATTCGCCAACTGGGCTATATCGGCATGCTGACAGGCATCACTATGTGCATGATTATCTCAAGTACCAGTAATGTCGGTGAAGATGGGCTATACCGTGCGTTGAACGTCATTATTGGCACACTGATATCGGTGGTAGCGACCATTATTTTGCCGCTTAAATCCACCTTGATGTGGCGTTTTTTGTTAGCTAATAATCTTGAAGCCTGCGCGCAAGTATATGATGGAGTAGGGCTGCATGTTCAAGAACCTAACGATAAGCAGCAGCTTCACCCACCTTCAATAGAAGCTTTAGCGCCGACTATCAAGGCGGCTTCTATAGAAAAAGAAGACTTAGCCGATCATCACTTAACCTCCAGCCGAGAATCGAGAGTAGATCTTGGTGCCACAACCATTACGTCAATAGGCGAGCTAAGTGATACCACTATAGGTAGTCTCGTAAATGACGATATGGTGCAACGTCTTAAAAAGATGAACCAACGCCTATTAAAAGTACGTGCCCATATCGCTGCCACTGCTAATGAGACAGGTATCGACAAACAAACCCTTGATCAAATCCAGCGTACGCATCGAAATATTATTGGCTCTATCGACTTATTATTAAGCGCTGCTCCAACACTTAACCAGCACCCTATTGATGGGGATAATCGTATCTTACTGGCGCATTATCACTCCGAGTTAACACAAGCTATGCGCCATATGGCGGCTGTCTTAAGAAGCCCCAGTGATGAAATGTTTCGACCTATCACCCGTATTCAAGTATCCGATTATCCAAGTATTCACCAATTAGATTTTGAATGGCAAGGCTACTTTTGGCTGACTCAAACCTTACAGGCACAGCTACATAGTCTTAGCGATTTATTACAGAAAAATAAAGCACGCTGGTATGCAGGTTCTGGTCTTCGTTATCAACGTCAGGAACAGCGCCGCATCAATGCTCAAGGAAGAGAAAGCGACCTAGATATATAATCAAAGTGCTCCTTGAATAAGGTGCTGTCCAATTAAAGTGCTTTTTAAATGATAAGGTAGAACGTCTATGACCAATGCTTACTTTGACAGCAAACAGCAACGGATCAACGAGTTTGTGGCGCGCGCTAATTTAATACTTGGTGACGACCCCTTATGTTATACCGGTAACTTTATTAGCGGTAAAATCCTGAATCCAGATATATTGTTTGTGAGCATCAATCCTGGACACAGTAATCGAGAAGACTGGGGCGATATTGATGCGCGCCGAGCTCAAGCTGTGGTAAAGGATTTTGAAGCGATACCTTGTAAGTACATTGCCGATGTTGCAAGAGGCAGTCGCTATGCCAAGCGTATTGTCGATGTGGTATGTGCAGGCGATATTAAGCGATTAGAGCGCTGTGCTGAGACCAGCTTCGTGTCCTATTTTGCTGCGCCCAAAGAAGCGGTGTTGCAAGCCCAATTATCCGAATTGCCTGAAGATATGCAACTTGAGCATCATGCCCTGACTCGATTGGATATTGAACACATCAATCCTAAGCATATTATTTGTATGGGTTGGCGCTCCTTTGATCGTTTCTTAGAGCAATATGGTGACGGTAGTGAGATAATCATCAGAAAGCTGCCTTTAATGGGTAAAATGGAAGACTATTATGCTTATACTGAAGTGGCAGGGGTACAGGTGCATGGTCTACGCCATTTATGTACCAAGCTGACGTTAGAGATGCGAGCCAATTTAGAAGCGATATTTACTGATATTTGGCGTGAACTAGACCTAGATTAACTATAAGTGTTTGCGAGAAAATATGAGGCTTCAGGAAGGAGTATTTACAAGTATTAAAGTAAATATCATTAATGAATAGGTTGTATTCACCAACATGCCCTATACAAATCAACGCCGTTAAAACCTTGATAATGATCGGATAAACCTCATATAAATTCTACAGTTATAATTCGATATATTTAGATTTATTAAATAATTTGGATTGAGTAAATAATAGTGAGTGTTATATACCTTAAGGTTTAGTCAAAACGGGTGTAACCTCAAATAGTGCTTCGTTAAGGAGGTGACTTGTGGACAGCGCAACTGAAAATACGAACATAAATAAGAATGAAGAGAACAAGGTCACTGCAACCCCTCGACATCCTGAAAGTCGATTGGACCCTGATTGGTTATTTCTTTATGAGAAACTACCGCCAAATCAATGGTACTCCTCCGATTATGCTTACAAAACGTCGGGTTGGCTTAATGTTCATACCAACATTCGTAAGCGCCAGCGTATTTTAAAGCAGCTAACAGAAGAGCATTTAATGGGCGCGCTTAATTGGGATAATTATCGCTCGCAAGTATTGCAGCGTATTAGTATGCATGTCTTGAAGCTACATCAGCATCACAGTGTCGAAGACCATGGTTTCTTTCCTGACTTTGTGAGCTCTTATCCTCAACTTAAAAGAGGCTTTGAGATATTGGAGCGTGACCATGTCAAGCTCGATGCGTTACTGGATGATTTGCTGGCGCTAAATGACGAGCTTGTGAAAGCGGACAATGAGGATAAAGGGCTTGCCGAGCGCTTACATAAAAACTTAGTAAGCGGCACTGACTTTCTGTCTCAACATTTAACCGATGAAGAGGATTTAGTGATTCCTATTCTAGGACTGCGTCAGTAAAATTTTTGGTCCTTTGCTAGATTACTGCTTTGATAGATTACTGCTTTGCTAGTTTGCCGCATAGTTCGCATAGCTTGTTGTTGAAAACGTACTCCTAATCGCTTAATAGCGATAAGGGGTTTTTGATTTATAGGGCTTTTGATTTATTTTGAACTACTTTTATTGTAGAGTTGATAGCTTAAGATATCAAATTCAGTCAAAGAGACTAAATAATATGAAAAATATGACTAAGCAAAATCTGTTTGGAGCCGTATTTGGTTTTATAGGCTATCTTATATTTTTGACGATCTTAAACTCGGGTAACAATACCCCGTTTTCAGAGTGGCCCACGGAAGCCTTCCTCAATCTACAGTTTAGCATCGGTTGGTTAAGTCCATTGCCAGACTGGGCTGTCTTCATTGTAAGTAGCTTAATTATATTGGGCATTATTCTTGGGTTTAATAAATTAGGTCAATGGCTTTATCGCAAAGTTGCTGGTTAAGCGGTATTAATTTAGCCAGTAGTTTTAATAAAATTTACTAGCCCAGCTTCTACTACGTCGTTTTGATATTAATATTAGCGTACCTCTTATCTAGCTAGGATTTTGATCCTAGCTATTTTTTTGCTGATTATTTTTATTTGATTGTTATCAGTAAGTAAATTGAACAAATTTAGTCACATACCAGAGTTATTATAGTAACTATCGATCAACTCTCAAAAAATTATAGTCAGCGAACTACTAAACGGTTACGGCGTTAACCTCGTTAAGCCTACTCCAGTAGTACTTGCACTCGGTTGCCTTGTAACCATTTTAGAGTTCTTTGACTATAAATCCATACTGAGAATGAAATATTTAACTATAAAAAGCTGTATTTATCATTAGTTAAACTTCATTTACAAGGACGACTAAGCCTTATTTTTACGACTTTTTTACAATGTAATAGGCATGATAAAGGTTAATTTATGAATGACAAAAAATCCATAACTCCCAAAGAGTTTATCAATGATGTTTTAGTCGGGATGAGTACAGGTATTGTGGTTGCCTTGATACCTTGGGCAATATTGGGCAATCTCAGTCAAGCCTTGATACCGCACTTTGCTTATGCACAAAATGTCTTAACAATGGTCACACTGGCCATGTCGCTATTACCGATGGTTATCGGGGTGTGTATTGGCATGTCATTTAAGTTTACCCCGATTCAAACCAGTTCGATCGGGATTGCGACGGTTATCGGATCTGGTGTCGCCACAGTGTCGGACAGCGGTGGATTTGTCGTGTCAGGCACCGGCGATGTGATCAATGCCGGTATTACTGCCGCCATTGCCTCATTGGTTGTTATCCTCTGTGGCAATCGTTTAAAAGCCTATACCATCTTACTGATTCCTATTATCGTCATCCTAGTGGCTGGTGGTTTAGGGTTAGTAACCCTACCTTTTATAAAAGGAATCACCACATTAATTGGACATTTTGTCCAAACCTTAACCACACTACAGCCCGTATTAATGGGCGTTACCATTGCTATTTTATTTTCTCTACTCATGATGTCGCCCGTATCTACGGTGGGTATCGCCGTTGCCATTGGTTTAGCTGGGGTGGGCTCAGGTGCGGCCAATTTAGGGATTACCGCAGCGGGTTTTGGGCTTGCAATCATGGGCTGGCAAGTGAACTCACTTGGTACCTCTTTTGCACACTTTTTAGGCTCACCCAAAATTCAGATGGCAAACTTTGTAAACAAGCCTATTATCGCCCTGCCAGTCATTTTAAATGCCGCTGTATTAGGCGCTATGGCGGGTATTTTTGGCATATCAGGCACGACTATTAGTGCAGGCTTTGGCTTTGCAGGGTTTATCGGTCCGATATCGGCATTCAATACGATGGAAGGCGGCGCTAGTTTGCATAATATCATTATCATTACGCTTGCATTTATCGTTGTCCCTATCGTGTTGGGTGTTGTCTTTAAAATATTATTTACAAAAGTCATTCCTATTCTGAATGACAAAAACTACGAGATTAAATTTGAATAAATAGCATAGGACTTACGCACGAGTAGATATTATGGCAACTGGTTATTATTTATGAATCCTCTGAAGGTAGAGCCAGACGCTCCATAAATAATAACCAGTTGCCTTTAAAGCCATAAAATCGTATTTTTACGTAAGTCCTATAACAATAACCAGTCAAAAAACAGTCAAGTTTTAAGAGTCAAATTCTGAACTCCAAATAATAAAAACAAACATCCAAATCAAAACATATAACCACACAACAAGGAAAAATGATGAAAGTTATCGCTTATAGCGTGCGTCCAGATGAAGAGGCCAGCCTCAAAAAACATAGCGAATCATTGGATATTGAGCTCACTATTGTCAAAGACATGCTAACTCCAGACAACGCCGATCAAGTCAAAGGTCATGATGCTGTTACCTTTTTAGGCAATGACAAAGTAAATAAAGAGACGCTAGAGATTATTCACAAGTACGGTGTGAAATATATCTCATCACGCGCTGCAGGCTTCAACAATATTGATATAGACACTGCAAAAGAGCTTGGGATAAAAGTCGCTAATGTCGCCCGCTATTCCCCTTATGCGGTTGCCGAGTTCACTTTAACGCTTGCCTTTACCATGCTACGTAATCTACCGCGAGCCTTAAAACGTATTCAAGCGCAAAACTACAGCTTAGCGGGTCTAATCGGACAAGAAATGCGCTTTCAAACGGTGGGCGTGATTGGCACAGGTCGTATTGGACTCACTACAGCCAGTATATTCTCAGGCGTTTGCAAGCGTGTCATTGCCCATGATGTTTATGAAAACCCTGAGGCCAAAGATATCGTCGAATACGTCGAATTAGACGCGCTATTAAAAGAGGCGGATATCATCGCCTTGCATTGCCCTTATACCAAAGAGACGCATCACCTCATCGATGCAGAAAAATTAGCACTGATGAAAAAAGACGCCATATTAGTCAATACAGCAAGGGGCGAATTGGTAGATACGTCAGCACTGATAGATGTACTGAAGACTGGAGCTATCAAGGGCTACGCTGGCGATGTATACGAAAAAGAAGTCGGCATTGTGCACAGAGACCACACTAATAGTATTATTCCAGATCCCATGTTCCTTGGTATGATTAATATGCCAAACGTCTTATTCACCCCGCATTATGCGTTTTATACTGATATTGCGGTCGATAACATGGTCGAATACGCCCTACAAAACCTATATAACTTCTACCATGGCAAGGCGTGTGATAACGAAATTGTGTAGAGTTGGAGGGAAGTGCGTTCTCTTTAGTAGCTGATCTCGCTTTTCGTTACTATCTGCTTGTCTAGACGAGGCAGCTGCTAAGATAGGGGTTGTCTCTTACTTCGTGAGCCAACCCCTATCAAGCATCGACAACTCGTCTTGCCAAGCAGTATATCCACTTCAATCGAGGCTAAACAGCCTTGTTAGGGTAGAGTGCATTTACTTTATCTAAATCATGGGATTCGCTTCGTCTACTTATACCTAGCTTAAATCGCACCTAAGATTAATATTTAGCGTTACACTTGTCTAAACCGTGGGTTACGCTGCGCTACACCGCACGCTACGCCAGTTTTCTTAGTTATTATTTTATTTTGATTAGGACTAGCTTTCGAAAATAGAAACTCTTATATTTTCGAAAGACCCCCTCAATTGAAAATAGCAATCGACTTATTTTCGAAAGTACCCCTCTAATGAAAATAGCGATGGACTTATTTTCGAAAGTATCCCTTTATTGAATACTTTTTATCAATTTTTAAAAGATACGATATCTTGTTATTTGAGTCCACAAACTAACGATAGTTAGCGACACCATACCTGACATTATTCCACTCACAATAATGTTCCCATATTCAAACCATTGCAATCCTATAGCCACTCTAACGCTCATAATTAGTGATGCTAAGATAATAATAGACACCCAAAAGCTTATCTTAGGTTTAAGGTAGGTTTTTGAGGTGGGCTTTATTCTAAAGAAATAAATACTGATAATGAGTGCGCCAATGACGGTACTAAAGTGCTGCAAAAACTTAGAGATAGGGATGCCTGTATTTAACAAAGGTCGTTGCAGCTCAAAGTAACTGCTAAAAAAAGCGTGCGGGTGGGTGAATGAATCCCAAAGAATATGCGAGTAGGCACCAATAAGAATAGAGACACAGACAATCAACCAATGTGATTTGAAGTAAGAGGGCCAAGTAGCATCTTTTAATTCGGTCAATCTTGATTGAATAAATTTAGGAGAGTTGTCTATTAAAGGGTATTTGATAATACAATGAAAAATAAAACACAAAGCAACGCCCAATGGTAGGTTAAACCATAGTGCGCCTAGTAACGTATGGCTATATTCACTGTGAATACGCATGCGCAAGAAATATTCAAAATCTGGCGTTAAACTGCCAATAATAAGTCCCGTCAATGAAACTCTACGCCCTAAAATATCTTTTAAAGGTAGAACAATGGCAGGATGAGAGAAGGTAAAGGGCATGATAAACCGCTCAAATTAAGAGGAGTTGATGGTTGATTTAAACGTTTGTAACCAACCAAAATTAAAGCTTAAAGAAACTCAACCTTAGCACCTTCCTCGATAGTACCGTATAACCCCAAAGCATCCCAGTTCGTCAAGCGCACACATCCCGAGGAGTGTTGACGGCTAATTCTTTCAGGGTCAGGAGAGCCATGAATCCCATAGCTGGGTTTATTAATGGCGATCCAGACGCGGCCAACGGGGTTATTCGGCCCAGGTGGCAATACACTTTTTTCATTTTTAAAGTCCCGGTTATACGTGGGATTTTTGATACGACTGATGACCTTGTATTCGCCATTTGGAGAGGGTTTGTAGCTACTGCCCATCGAAGTGGGGTAGCTGGCGACCAATTCATCATTGATATCATAGGCATACAGTAGATTTTTTTGCTTATTAGCAACGACTCGATAGACAGGCGTGGTATTGGGCTGATAGGGGTTATAGACCAAGATAGTATTGCCCGCTTTCAGCTCAGTATTTGGGTTAAGTCGCAGAATTAACCCTTGACTCATATGAAACTTCTCTCCCATGGCCTCAAGGACACTCCGGAACTGCTGGCCTTTGGGGTTATGATCCAATGTAACATCGTCAACTGTCAATTGATAATTGACCAATACTGGCTGTGATGCCAGAGTACTATCACGGGTCAGGAAGTCCCAAGTTTCGGGGGTCATCGTACCGGTCGGCTCAAGGTCGTGACTTTCTTGAAAGACTTCTATCGCTTTGATGACGTTTTTACCATACCGCCCATCCACAGCACCGATGCTATTATGGTTATAGTTAAGTAATGCCTGAATTTTTATCACCAGCGCCTCATCAAGTGGCGCCTCTGGCGTCCAGACGGCTGAATTTACAGCCACTGCCATGTCAGATAGGTTATCGACGTTATAAGGAATCTCTGGAAGAGCAGAGGCCAGACGTTGGTCGTGCTCTGACATGCCAATAAACTGTTGACTGACATTCGGTTGCCATACTTTTGGTTCGACGAGTGTGTCATCCATGATCTGCTGGGCGCCATCAGTGACAGTTATGCCATCCTCGTCTTGTACTTGGTCTGGATTGCTTGGCGTCGCTGCTGTTGAAACGCTATCTGCTTGCTGAGTATACGGATTGTTCGTTAAGCTGTTGTCTTTGCTTGCTTCCTCTGTGGAGGGCGTACAGGCGGCAAGTATAAGTGTACTTAATAGACTTCCACCCACCACCATCGTTTTTATACTTAAGCACGTATTTAAGAGCATAACACGAGAAATAAACCACATACATACAGTCTCTTAAAAAGTTGTTTGAATTTAAAAGTTTAAGCCATGTTGGTTTAAATACAGTCAAAAGTTGAGAATGAGGTAATCTGATTAAATTGTGATAGCCCATCAGCGACGTTTATTCCGATACCTCAATCTCTGTCACATTTTGAAAACCTCTGGGCAACTGACTGCCCCGATTGCCACGCTTACCAGTGTAGTTGGCTAAGTCGATTGGCTTTAAGGTCACATGACGCTTACCAGCGGTGACGGTTAGGCTGTCGTCATGATGCAGCGGTATCACGGCGATCACTTCTTCGTCTTTCTTGAGATTAATCAGCTTATTGCCTTTACCCCGTTGTTGTTCTGGCAACTCATCGATTGGGAAAATCAGAAGATAGCCCGCTGAGGTCACGACGGCAATTTGATCTTGCACTAAGGGTTCAGGCTGGTTGTCATCACTGTCAGCGGCTTGCGTGTCCTCGCTTGATTTAACATCGATATACGGTACTTTGAGTAACTTGGCATCGGCATCGAAGTTGATGATGTTTTTGCCTGCTTTTTGGTTGGTGTCTAAGTTGCCCAGTGTATTAATAAAGCCATAGCCCTCTGAGCTGGCTAGGATAATACGTTGATCTTCGTCACCGGCAAGTAGCTGCTCAAAGCTTGCGCCAGCGGCAGGTTTTAGTACGCTGGTGAGTGGGTCGCCTTGACCGCGCGCAGATGCTAACGTATGCGCCTCAATGCTATAGCTGCGTCCTGTGCTGTCCATGATATAGATTTTCTCATTAGACTTACCCTGAACATGCGCTTGATAGCTGTCACCTGAACGATAGCTCATACCAGCGGCATCGACATCATGACCTTTGGCAGCACGAATCCAGCCAGCTTTGGACAAAATCGCAGTAATCGGCTCACTAGGAACTAGGTCAGACTCTTTTAACGCCGTGGCCTCGCCACGCTCTACCACTGGCGACATACGATCATTGCCATGCTCTTTCATGTCCGCTTCAAGTTCTTCAATCATCAAGGCGGTCAAGCTATCGCGGTTATCGAGTAGCTCTTGGATTTTCTGACGTTCGGCTTCAAGCGCCTCTTTTTCGCTGCGGAGCTCAATCTCTTCTAGTCGCGCTAATTGACGCAAGCGAATGTCTAAAATAGCATTGGCCTGAATCTCAGTCAGGTCATAGCGAGTCATCAGCTCCATCTTGGGATCATCTTCTTCGCGGATAATACGAATGACCTCATCAATATGCAGATAAGCAATCAGTAGACCGGCCAAGATATGCAAGCGCTTGTCTATTTTATCCAAACGGTATTGTAAGCGACGGGTGACCACATCACGGCGACTGACCAACCATTCGCTTAAGATACCTTTTAGATTTTTGACTTGTGGTCGGCCATCAAGACCGATCATATTCATATTGACCCGATAATTGCTCTCAAGCTCGGTGCTCGCAAACAGATGACTCATGACTCTATCGACATCGACACGAGTTGAGCGTAGCTCTAACACGATTCGGCAGAAGTTTTCATGATCGGACTCATCATGGATATCGACTACCCAAGGTAGCTTTTTATCCATCATCAGCTTAGCAATTTGTTCTTGGATCTTATTACCCGACACTTGATAGGGCAGGGCATCGATGATAACTAGATTTTTCTGTTGTTTATCGACGTGATACACCGCGCGCATCTTATAACTGCCACGGCCGGTCTCATATATTTGCTGCAAGTCTTTTTTGGAGGTAATGATTTCGGCTTTGGTAGGCAAGTCAGGGGCTGGAATAGACTGAGTTAGCTGCTTGACTGACAGCTCAGGATTTTTAAGCAGACGAATCGCCGCGCGCACCACTTCATTGAGGTTATGCGGGGGAATGTCGGTCGCCATACCTACGGCGATACCTGTGGTGCCATTCAGCATAATATTAGGAAGACGGGCAGGAAGTGTGACTGGCTCTTGCATAGAGCCGTCAAAGTTATCTTGCCAGTCTACAGTGCCTTGACCCAACTCAGCCAGTAAGGTGTTGGCATATGCCGACATTTTTGCTTCCGTGTAGCGCATAGCCGCAAACGATTTGGGATCATCAGGGCTACCCCAGTTACCTTGACCTGTAATCAGTGGATAGCGATAGCTAAACGGCTGCGCCATTAATACCATGGCCTCATAACAGGCGGTGTCACCATGGGGGTGGTATTTACCCAGCACATCACCGACGGTACGGGCAGATTTTTTGGGTTTGGTCGTCGACTTAAGACCAAGCTCACTCATGGCATAAATGATACGGCGCTGTACCGGCTTTAAGCCATCGGCAATATGCGGCAGTGCCCGATCCATAATCACGTACATGGCGTAGTTGAGATACGCTTGCTCAGTAAATTCTGCGACTGATCGGGTGTCCATTGCCTCGTTTGGGATAACGATGGCGGTAGGGGGAGGGTTTGATATATCAGACATAATAAATGATGTTGCCTTGTCGATTATAAAGTGGGTGTTTTGTTAACGCTGTTTCTTGATAAAATTTGAAATTTTACAGTATTAGATGTTAGGTCATGTCAGTGCTATTTAAAAAAAGGTCATTCATTGACCTTAATGTTAAGTATCATATGTGCTTAGTTTATAAGTCATTGAGGGTTAAATCAGTACAACGTTAGAAATATAATTTAGGGTAGCTTATCCTAACGGATATTAACGCAATAAAAAAGGCATGATATTCCTAATCTTGACTTAATACGTCAACTGATGTCGTACAAAATTGATAAAGTCCTTATGATCTGTGCAACAAGATGCTAGGTCTATCTGTAGGTTATCCTGTAGTATGGTAAGTCTATCTGACCATTATAGGCTTCTATCTACTTTATTTATGCACTTTACAGTTGTCATAAACCCGTTAAATAGTGTATTTTAGATAAAAATACGAACCCCTCTGTGTTTTAAAATTGTATAACCGTTATCTGGCAGTTATTAAACTGTTTTTTTACTGCTTTTTTCACAGCTTCACTCTAACGGCTACAATTTGATAGGCAGTATTTCACGGGTAATGTACATTTATTTAAATAAGAATTAGCAGGTTAGTTTATTCCATTAGACCCAATTTTAGGAGTTCCAAAGATTATGGAAAATCAAGACAGTCAGTTTCGCCGTAATGATAGACCTTGGCTTAAAACCTATGAAAAGCTAGGTATGCAATACGATATTGAAATGCCACCTGCCGACACCTCACTGATCGATATTCTAGAAGAAAACTTCGAAAACCACACGGGTAGAATCTCATTTGTGTGTATGAATCAAGAGTTATCTTATGATGACTTAGATCGCTATAGCAAACAGATGGCCGCTTATTTGCAGTCACTTGGCCTAAAAAAAGGCGACAAAGTTGCGGTCATGATGCCAAATATTTTACAAACCCCAGTGGCAATTTTAGCCATCCTACGTGCCGGCTTGATTTTGGTCAATGTCAACCCTCTATATACCACACATGAGCTTGAGCATCAGCTAGTAGATTCTGAGACCAAAGCGCTGATTATCTTAGAGAACTTCGCTAAAACGTACGCTGATATTGGAAAAAAAGTCGTCGATCATGTGGTTATTGCCTCGATGGGTGACTTAATGAGTCCTCTCAAGGGTTTTATTGTTAATAACGTGGTGCGTCACGTGAAAAAGATGGTACCGTCTTATAGTATTCCGGGTAGCTTAACCTTCAAACAAGCCCTAAAAATTGGCGCTAGTAAATCCTATACCCGACCGACCGATATAGGGTTAGAAGACGTTGCGGTATTGCAGTATACCGGTGGTACCACAGGGGTTGCCAAAGGCGCCATGCTTACCCATAGCAACTTAGTGGCCAACTTAATCCAAGCGGACACCTATATTGGTGGAGCGTTTGATAAATATGAAGAATTAAATGAGCAGCCGGTTATTATGACGGCTCTGCCTTTATACCATATTTTCTCATTTACCGTCTGCGGCATGTATGGTCTGCGAAAAGGGGCGATTAACTCGCTGGTGCCAAATCCGCGCGATGGTAAGAGCTTAATTAAAGCGTATAAAGACTATCCGCCTGCGTTCTTCCCTGCGGTTAATACGTTATTTAACGGTTTGATTAATAGCGAGCACTTTAGAGTACTGGACCATAGCAAGCTTGAGATGTCTATGGGCGGTGGTATGGCAGTGCTTAAAGATACGGCTGATAAATGGAAAAAAGGCACAGGCAATGTCATTGTTCAAGGCTATGGTCTGTCAGAGACCTCGCCTGTCGCATCTGCTAACCCTATGGGACTTGATGAGTTCCCAGGAAATATCGGCGTACCATTCCCTGCTACGGATATGGCCATCATAGACGAAGAGGGTAATGAAGTAGCCATTGGGGAGCGTGGCGAGATTTGTGTCCGTGGCCCTCAGGTGATGAAAGGCTACTGGAAACGAGAAGATGCCACTGCTGAAGTCATGACTCCAGATGGGTATTTCCGTACCGGTGATATCGGGGTGATGGATGAAGACGGCTACTTTAAAATTGTGGATCGTAAAAAAGACATGATCATCGTTTCAGGCTTCAATGTTTATCCTAACGAAGTTGAAGATGTCATGTCAGGTCATCCAAAGATCTTAGAATGTGGCGTTATCGGTGTACATAGCGATAAAAGTGGTGAAGTTCCTAAGATATTTATCGTACGTAGTGATCCAAGCTTAACGGAAGAGGAGGTCATGGCCTATGCCAAAGAGCACTTAACTGGTTATAAGCGTCCTCGCCATGTTGAGTTTGTCGATGAGTTACCGAAATCAAATGTGGGCAAAATCTTACGTAAAGACTTGCGTGCTATGGAAGCTGCTGAAGGTTAATTGTTTTAGAGTATCATGTAAAAGCTAACCATTCATTGACATGATATAACCCTAATATAAATCTCATACTTTATGTTTGCGTGGTTAACGAGTACAATTAAAACGTTCTAAAGGATACGATTAACAGTGAAAGGGATACGCGCATCATGCCGTGTCCCTTTTTTGGTAAAAAATTTATGTATGAAATTTATGACGTTCTTTATCTCATACAGTGTGTGGGATGATATAAGCAAACAACAGATTAAAAGAACGTTAAATTGTATTTTAGGGTCAAACAAATCCTAAAGTGACATATAAATAACGTTAACTAAGACAATAATTTGCTAGAATTCTTTACTTTTATAGACTCTTTACCTTTATATATAGTCACTTATAGAATATATAGTCACTTATAGATAGTCAATCACTCAACTCTTTACTTTATTGTTTCACTATTAACACGACAGGTAATTACATGACAACAGCTGCAACCCCTTCCAACCAAAATAACAAAAGCGAACTTCACGGCACTTACCCTCACTATCCAGATATTCCTAATGATCGCCCTTGGTTGGAGTCATATGATCGTTATGGACTGGCGGCTCATATCGAGAAACCAGCTGACGATACATCACTTCTTGAGGTGTTTGAGCGAAACTTTGCGCGTTATGGTAGTCGTGATGCTTACCTTTGTATGGGGGCATCGATTACGTATCGACAGCTTGATACCTACAGCCGTCAGATAGCTGCCTACTTACAGTCACTAGGTTTAACAGTGGGTGACAAAGTGGCAGTCATGATGCCAAACGTGTTGCAATATCCTATTGTGGCGCTTGGGGTGTTACGTGCTGGCATGATCTTAGTCAATGTTAATCCGCTGTATACTAGCCGTGAGCTTGAGCATCAAATTCATGACAGTGGCGCTAAGGCTATCTTCGTTGTTGAGAACTTCGCGAAAACTTACGAAGATGTCAATGATAAAGGTGATGTAGAGCATGTTATCGTCTGTAATATGGGCGATATGTTAGGCTTCGTCAAAGGGTTTGCAGTCAACATGGTGGTTCGCCATGTTAAGAAAATGGTACCCAGCTACTCACTACCAGACAGTGTTCAATTTAAAAAGGCTTTAGAATCAGTATCTGCACATGAGTATAAGCGTCCTGAGTTGGATCAAAGTCACGTGGCGCTACTACAATATACTGGCGGTACAACTGGTGTGGCAAAAGGCGCGATGCTAACGCATGGTAACTTGATCGCTAATATGTTGCAGATTAACGCTGTGATCAGTGCTGCGTTTGGAGAGTCTTCAGAGAGTGAAGTGATTCTCACTGCGTTGCCGTTGTACCATGTCTTTTCATTTATGGTATGCGGTATGTATGCGATGTACAAAGGCTGTACGGGGTTGTTAATTCCTAACCCTCGTGACCTTGATGGCTTGATTAAAGAGATGGATAAATATAAGCCTGCGTATATTCCTTCAGTGAATACCTTATTTAATGGCTTAGTACATCATGAGAAATTTAAAAATTTAGACTTCTCTAATCTCAAAGCGTCTATTGGTGGTGGGATGTCTGTATTGCCTAGTGTCGCAAAAGCTTGGCATGAAGCCACAGGCCTGCCTATTGTTGAAGGATATGGCTTATCAGAGACATCACCTGTCGTCAGCTTTAATCCGATGAATATTTCAGAGTTTACTGCGAAAATTGGGGTTCCTGCTCCAGATACCGATGTGATCTTAATTGATGATGATGGAAATGTGATGCCGATCGGGGAGCGCGGTGAGATCTGTGTTAAAGGTCCACAAGTCATGGTGGGCTATCAAAACCGCCCTGAAGAAACTAAAAACACCTTTACCGAAGACGGTTATTTCAAAACGGGTGATATCGGTATCATGGATGAAAAAGGCTTCATTAAAATTGTCGACCGTAAAAAAGACATGATCTTAGTGTCTGGATTTAACGTTTATCCTAATGAAATCGAAGAGGCAATAGCGGAACATCCTGCTGTATTAGAAGTAGGTGCAATCGGTGTGTCGAGTGAAGAGCGTGGCGAAGAGCCGAAGATATTTGTGGTGAAAAAACCTGGCAAACAAGTGACCGAACAAGAGCTACTAGATTATGGTAAAAAGCAATTAACTGGCTACAAACGTCCACGTCATGTCGAATTTGTAGATGAGTTGCCAAAATCTAATGTTGGTAAGATTTTGCGTAAAGAGTTACGTAAAATGGAAGGCTTAGATTAAGCACACTCTATTGGTAAACGAAATAGCCTAAACACGCTTAAATAAAACCGTCAAAGTAGCTTGGGATACTTTAAGGTAAAAAGAGCATTCAATATCAACAAAGGGGCTAATTTCAGCCCCTTTTGTTTAAATGCCTTATGGTTAAGAGTCTTCTCTTTGAATAGCTGTTTAAAGAGCTTTTCTAAGCCCTTCTCTTTAAGTGTCATTCATTAAGCGGTTTATTTTAAAAGTCTTAAGTTTAAGCAATTGGTTTGCCTTGCTATTGAAACTTCTACAAGATACGATATCTACAGGCCTTAATTTAAATCAACGTCGACAGGCTTTAGTCACTGAACATTCAATAAATTACTAATAATCACTCAATCAACAATCAATAAAGGATAATACTAAGTAATGCGTATAGATAACCGAGAGCTTGATCAACTGCGTGCCGTCACTTTTGAACGTCACTATACCAAACATGCTGAAGGATCCGTGCTGGTTTGCTTTGGGGAAACCAAAGTATTGTGTACCGCCAGTGTCGAAAATGGGGTACCACGTTGGTTAAAAGGTAAAGGTCAAGGCTGGGTAACGGCTGAATATGGTATGTTGCCACGCGCAACCAATACCCGCAACCAACGTGAAGCGGCTCGAGGCAAACAATCTGGACGCACTCAAGAGATTCAACGATTAATTGGGCGTAGTTTACGCGCTATGGTGGACCTAAATAAACTGGGTGAAAACACGATTTATCTTGATTGTGACGTGATTCAAGCGGATGGCGGAACCAGAACAGCAAGTATTACAGGTGCTGCCATTGCTTTAATCGATGCTTTAGAGACCTTACAAGCTAAGAAAAAAATTAAATCAGATCCTCTAGTTGGTCTCGTCGCTGCTGTCTCAGTGGGTGTCAAAAATGGTGAAATATTACTCGATTTGAACTATGATGAAGACTCAAGCTGTGATACTGATCTTAATGTGGTAATGACCCAAAAGGGCGAGTATATTGAGATTCAGGGTACCGCTGAAGAAAAACCCTTTACGCGTGAAGAAGCAGATAAAATGTTAGCCATGGCAGAAAAAGGCATTGCTGAATTGGTGAAACTACAACAAACGGCGTTAGGGTGGTAGTCGTAGCGTGATTAGCATCTTTATATCATACGTCATTACTGTTGATGTCTAAATAGGTCTACTATGCTACAAGTTACTGAAAATGGAGCAAATATCAGCCTATCTGGTAAGGCCCAAGGCTTTGGAGATGGGGTATTTTGGTTTGCTGTGGCGCTTCTGTTTGGTGCGATAGGTGTGGCGATGGCGATGAGTCTATTGCCAGAACGGTTAGCCATCGGGGCGCTGGCCGTATTGGTGGTGTTTAGTTTTGTTTTTAATAAAATGCGCAATCAGCAAAAAAAGGACGTAAAGCACCACATCAGTAGTGGCCTATTAAAAGTTCACCCTGGCATGTTTGAGCATAACTACCTAGGTAAAACGCAGCGTATTGTTGTCATGAGTAACGATGTCATTCGCCTCAATGCCAAAGAGCTGATTATCTCTGATGCTGAAGGTAACAATAAGTGCATCGTATCCGGTTTTGAAACGGAAAAAGAAGCACAAGTGATGCAAGCCATATTGCAAGGTCAGCAGCTAAGCAAACGTAATGCTAATATTAAGATGCAGTCGTCTTAAACGGTATTTTTTAAAATCGACTATCTTAGCGGATAACGTTTTGGGCAATTTATTTTTAGGTAGCTAGTTTTTATACTCAAACATTTATTATATTATTATAGTAGGCATATTATGTAGCGTGTGGTGTAGTGAATCGAAACCCACGGTTAAGTTTTTATTCACTTTAAAGTTTGTATTTGAATTAAGTTATGATTATAGTTACTTATTTAACAGTACTTATTTAGTGCTAATCTTTAGACGCTAAGTCGTTTTTGAATTATAGAATAAAGTAGTTTTTGAACGATAGAATACCCGCTAAAAATGTTCTCTTTAATAATAAAATAATGACAATAACGATGATACCTAGGAGCATCAAATGGATGTGTCCACTTTAGACTCAATGTATAACGCTAACGGTCAATCTCTTACGTTAAAATATCGAAAAAAACTCTCGCTATTGAGCTCTGTTTTGCTGTGTTTAATGATGAGTTCTGCGGGACGTGCAGATGAATTGAGCGACTTGATTACCTTAAAGAGTCAAGTATTTGAACATTCAGCCAACGTATCGAACCCTCCCGTACATCAGACTTCTCCCGATTCGGACAATGCCGTCTCGAACACTCCCTTTTCAGTGACCTTCTCACACAATTCAAACTTTTATCAAAGCTATGCGACTGCCCCTAATATCGACCCTGACCATATAGATACGTTATATCAAGCTGAGCAAAGCGCTGCCCCTGCTAGCAAAAAAGTATTGCAAACTGTACGGCAAATGGCTCTAGATAATAAAGAAATTATTAAAGGATCATGTTGGGATTATCTAAATGCCGCTTTTAACAGAGCAGGGGTAACGCGTCATACCGTCTTCAAGGGAGAGTATCCCACAGGGCCATTTGTCGATACGAATGAGATTCAGCCTGGGGATTGGCTATATTATGTCAACCACAGCTACAATGACATTGAGCATAGTGGATTATTTGTAGGCTGGCTTGATCGGAGCCGCAATCAAGCGTTAATCTTAAGCTATGCTGGTGAGCATCGTCATGAGCCAGCACGCTATAAGGTCTATGACGTGTCTCATACTTATAATATAATGCGGCCTAGTTTTTAAAGCCTGACTTTAAAAAAAGGTAAGTAAAGTTTGGTTTACGGATTTAAGAGCTGTCGCTAAGAGCGGCATATATAATGCGAATTTATGTTTTTTTATACCTGCAAAAGTATAGACTAGGGCGTGTGGAACATTCGACCATGGCACTGGCGGAGACTATTTTTTAGTCAATATGCAGTGAAAATTTTGACGCTTAGTCATTCTAAGTTAGAACCCTAAATTTTCAAAAGCTGCCATATATTGGCAAAAAAGAGTCCCGCCCTCACTCGAGCATAGCTCTCGCCTTGCGAACGGGCAAAGCAGTGCTTTGCTTAATCCGTTCTCAGGGCTGATACTAAAATCGCCTCAGACGTTGTTACAAACCTAGCCAAGGTCTAGACATTAGCGTCAGTTTGCGCCTAGTCTGGAACGATTTTAGCTATCAGCAGTGCTAATTTGCGAATGTTCCACACGCCCTAAGCTTTTCAATAATCTCTTAAAATGGCTTAACGATAACCAGTATAACGACCGCAATTAAAATAAATACTGGCACTTCATTAAACCAGCGCCAAAAAACATGCGTCTTGTGCTGAGGATTTTCAGCGAGCTTGTTGCGATAAGCGCCGCACATACCATGATAGGCAGACAAGAGAACCACTAAAAACAGCTTAGCATGCAGCCAACCTTGAGTTTTATAAGCATCCCATCCTAATACCAACATCCAAATACCAAACACCCATGTCGCAATCATAGCGGGGGTCATAATGCCCCGATACAACTTTCGCTCCATAACCACAAAGCGTTGTTGGCTAATGGTGTCTTTACTCATAGCATGATAAACAAACAGTCTGGGTAAATAGAATATAGCCGCAAACCAGCACACCATCGATATGACGTGCGCCGCCTTTATCCAATTAAAATATTCCGCCATATAACTGCCTTTTAAGTCGTTACTTTTTATAGTGCTATAAATAAATTCATTTTAAATCAAACAAAACTTTGATGACCAGTTGAGGCATCAATGACGGTCAATCCAGGCTTCGGCTCAGTTGCTTTAAGTCCTAACATCTGCATTAATCGGTCGTCATTAGATTGGCTGGCATTACCCGTCGTTAGCAGCTTATCCCCATAGAAAAATGAGTTAGCCCCTGCCATAAATGCTAATGCCTGTTCTGAGTCTGAGAGACTTTCGCGGCCTGCTGAGAGTCGTACATAGCTTTCTGGGCAGCAGATACGAGTTACCGCTATAGTGCGTATCCATTCTAAGACAGGCAGTTGACCCTCTTTTAACACCTTGTCACCAAGCGGTGTACCCTGAATGGGTACCAGTAAGTTAACGGGTATGGACTCAGGCGGTATTGGCATACTGGTCAACTCATAAACCCAGTCAATACGATCTTCGCGACTCTCGCCCATGCCAACGATACTGCCGCTACAGACATTTATACCCGACTGACGTACATTCTCAATAGTTTGCAGGCGATCATCATAGCTGCGCGTGCTAACCACTTGATCGTAATAGCGGCGCGAGGTGTCCAAGTTATGATTGTAGTAATCAAGTCCTGCATCCGCTAACTGCTGTGATTGTTCAGCCGTCAACATACCTAAGGTCATACAGGTCTCAAGGCCAAGTGCTTTGACTTCCTTAATAAGGCTAGCAATATAGGGCATGTCTTTGGCACTTGGATGTTTCCAAGCCGCACCCATACAAAATCGAGAGGAACCAGAGGCTTTCGCTTGTTTGGCCGCCGCAAGGACTTTGTCGATCTCAAGTCTCTTTTCTGCTTGCAGTTTGGTCTTATCTCTATAGTGACCAGACTGTGAGCAATATCCGCAGTCTTCCGGACAATTACCAGTTTTTATCGATAGTAAGGTACTTATCTGTACCTCATTGGCGGTAAAGTGCTGACGATGTACTGTTTGCGCTTGCAACAGCAAGTCCATCAACGGCGACTCAAATAATTCGGCAATATACTCACGCGTCACAGGGCTATTTAGACGCTCTTTTTTCAACTTTACATCGTGTGCATTATTACCTAATGACTGTGCTTTCGTGTTTGCTGGCGTGTTCGAATGTTGACTTGCAACAGGCTCTGTCGATTGAATCAAAGTGCTCATACAACAATCCTTTGTATTGTTTTTTAAAATTGTATCACTTAATGAGGGTCATTAATGGACATAAAAACGCCTAAGTAGCTTTCATTACTTAGGCGTCACTTAGTTCATTAACACACTTTAGCCATTTATCAGATGAAAAATCGGATATAACAGAATAGGGTCAATCATACTCATAAAACCAATCATAACCCAGTAACTTATACCATTAACTTATAGAAAACGTATGCTATTTAGAAAACTTATGCTTAGCTATATCTAGAACTTGAGACGCTATTCCTTGTGCTTTATTGGCAAAAGGACGTGCTTTTTTAATAAAAGGTTTAAGCTCTTCTGGAATAGGGGGAACAATGTGTTTCGCCAATTGATTAAACCACATAAGCAAGCTGTAGTCGCCTTCCATAACCAGCTCTTTATCTTGAATGGCAGTCATAAAAGCAGCAACATTGCCGCCCGTTAATAGCTTAACGCCAGTCATTGAGTCTTTAAAATCGATACGCAAAGTAGGCTCATTGGCAGTACCAGAATATTGATTAAACGTACCCTCATCAAACACATAATAACGAGCTACGCCATCCGCTTTACTACCAAGCTCGATGCTGACCTTACGGTCTTTTAAAAGTGCGGCAATATTTGGATCATCACTTTTTGCCAACATGGATAATCGAACACCGACGGCAGCAAGTAGCGCATCTAATGGATTGGCTTTGATATTTAAGATAGGAAGAGTAAACATGGGGAAGTCCAAAATTAAAAAGTGAATGAAACGAAAACCAGTTTATAGCGTTATAACGTTTTAAAACATACTGCGCAAGTTGATTGACAGGTTAGGCTCTTATACTGATGAACCAATTATACTATCTACCAATTATACTATGTTTTCATATTAGGGTTTGTTGAACATTCGGTATTAAAAGATCGTTATTAGAGACAGCGACTCTAGGGCAAATATTTATAGACTTTTTGATTTAGTATATCTGTGCTTAACTATATCAGGTGTCAATAAATAAAATACCAGTAGAGACATAGCCAACAAGTCAGCGCCATTTTGCATGGGCCGACTTGTTATCCATCAGGTACTTTTAGCAAGTAATTGCATTGGTATATTAATTGGTTTAATAGTTATCCAATGGTTAGTAGTGCAATGCTCTATTGGTAGCATAAAATTTAGCGTGCTTTCCATAGCTTATTAATAGGGTCTAATTGCTATATAGCTTAATTAAACTTTTGACTGATAAACTTTAGATTAATAAAAGGTTAGCTTAATAGCCAGATGATAATTAGTTACGGAAGCGAGGTTCATAGTTATTATAAATAGGTGTGTGCTCTATATATTTTTCACGAGTATTGCTTCGTTTGCTCAGTTTTGGTACGAAAGATGAACGACGAGGCGGTCTAGATACCACACCAGTGCGCTGTGCAGGTAAGCTTGCCACAAACTTCTTATAACGATAGGTGAGAAAGGCACCAATGGCAAACCAACTGAGGAGTAATGCCACGCCATAACTATAGCTGCTACTAATAGCTGTCGTATTCACTAAAATAGATTGGATACCTTCCACAACAACCCAGTAGCCCATTCCTCCAAGCATATAGCCTAGAAGATAACGACGGCCAGATAAAAGGGTGGCTGCTATGCCGACAGCGAGTAGCATATAGCCTAAAACAGACCAAGATAAAAAGCCAGAAAGCCAAGATTGACTGATAGCCAGAATGGTTAGAATTGCCATGTTTATTGCCTCATGTACGGTCAATAGGTATAACACAAAATAGGAGAGATCGAGCATCGTTTTTTGCGATTGATTAAGTATTATTATGCCGATGTTTTATTAAAATACAAAGAATATCTTGATAACTTACGACAACGATTGTCGTTTAAATTGGCTAAAAATTTGACATGGGCTTCAAGGCTAGAGAATTCATAACACCCGCAAAAAAAGTTTTTTTAAAAAAAATTGTAAAGATTTTGTGTATTGAAATTTACGGTCAATTATTTCATTATTTTAATGTCTTTTTTTTAAACGCCTAACAAACATAAACCCGAAAATCGCACTCTATAGACCTGTGCTAGGGGCTTAAAGTACGATTTTGGAAAGGCTTCATGTTACGGGTTTAGTGATATATTGACCTTGCCATTAGCGAGATAAGTCATTGAAAGACAAGAATTATAACAAATCTTGCGCGGCATAACCTAATACATATAGTACCCCTTCAAGACCTGTGGCATTGATAGCAGCATCAGCACGAGACCGAACGATAGGCTTAGCATGATACGCCACACCAATATCAGAGATAGCCATCATGGCTAAGTCATTTGCCCCATCTCCAACACAGATGACTTGAGACAATGATATGCCCATACGCTGCGCAATGAGCTCAACGATCGCCGCTTTACGATCGCCATTGACAATAGGTAGGACGACATTTCCCGAAACAACCTCGTGTTCAATATCTAGCACATTGGCATGGACCTCATCAATCCCAAGCTCTTTGGCAATCCGATCAGCAAAAAAGGTAAACCCACCAGACACTAGCACCGTATGATAGTCCAGAGATTTTAACGTCGCTATCAGAGTACGTGCGCCAGGAGACAAGCTTAACTGATTTTGGATAGTATCAAGCGCTGAAGATGATATGTTTTTTAATAGCGCAACCCGTTCACTAAATGAGGTGTCAAAGTCAATCTCGCCACGCATAGCAGATTCAGTTATGGCGCTCACCTGGTCACCTATATTGGCTTGTTTTGCAAGCTCTACGATAACCTCTTGCTCAATCAACGTTGAGTCCATATCAAAGACGGCAACCTTATGTGGACGCAACATTTTAGCTAATGATACGATATGACAGTCAATGGCGGCATCACCCCCTAAATCATCTGTGATAGGTAGGGCTTCAATAAACTGACCTAAATGCGTGGTGATACTATCGTCTAATAAACGTGCCGCCGCTGCTTTTTTGCCGGGTTGCATCGTTGCCGTGTCAGTCGGCATTAATATATAACGATAAGTTAGGACAGAAGTAAGTCGATCGCGGCCGGTATGATCTTGTAATGTATCAGTGCTGCGAACGACTTTTATAATTTGCCATAGGGGGTTATTGCTTGCCCATTCGCCTATATGAGCTTCAAAGGCTGCTTTTTTAGTAAGCTCAGTGCCTGCTTCTTGTCTTAAAGCCTGTTGTTGGACCACCACCGACAGCGCAAATACCGGTAAAGCTTCTAGTTGCTCAATAAGATCTAAGGAGATTTTACCGTAATTTTGCTGGTTTTGATCAAAGTTAACATCGGAGAAGCGAAGTGCATCAGGTAATAAATCGTTGGCTTTTTGTAAGGCACTAATCCATGCCTTCAAATGTGCTGTCATACCTGAACCGAAGCTGGCAAAGTTTGCAGTGGCGTTTACAGGCGTATTTTCAATATTCTCATGCGATAAAGACGCATTATTTTGAGTATTAGTTGTAGTATTTTTTGTCATCGTGAGCTATGCCCCTTGTAAGCGTAAGCAAGATTAGGAATAATAGAGCGTACTTAACGTATAGTACCCCCTACCTTTTAACAAAAGTTTAGCATAACATGACCTATTTAGCGCCACGGCAAGGCTTGTTTGCCATAATAATTCTCATCAGTTTTTTTATTCACACTACTTTGTTGCTGATTAGTACCGATCAGCAGCTTGATGAGCTCAAAATGCAAACAGGCGAACGAATGTTGGTACAACTCATTGACGAAGTCAAGCTGCCTTTACTGAGTAAAGATAAAGTCAGCTTGAGCGTCCTGACGGGACGATATACCAGTGAGAATAATGTCGCCAGCTTAGCTATCAAAGATATTGACAATGAAGTGCTACTGCAGACGGGGCAGGCGCAACTACTCGACGGTAATAAAATTAGCCGTGACGTTGTCATGGGTGACACGGTGATTGGTAAAGTCGAGATGACGCTGCGTGATACCAGTAATGGTGAGATTATTGCGTCCCAGTGGATATTTATTTTAGGGTCCTTTATTACCCATTTATTAATCTGGCTCATTTATGGTTATATTGCCCGTCCGACACGCGCCCAGTTGGCAGCTTTAAGTCGTGATGTTCAAGATTATTTGATCACTCAGCGACAACACGGCTTAGGGACAGCTCGGACTCGAATTACAGAGGATGATGAGCAACCAGAGGTAGCAGGGGATGGGGTTAAAGAATTAAGTATCCATCAAGCTTTGAGTAAATATATTAAGTCGCAGCAAAATGAAGAAGGGGGTCATGACGATGCGGATCATAGCAGTCGCGCAGAGCATGGCGATCAAAGCTTAGCTTATAATCATAATAATAAGTCACCGTCTTTACTAGGTCATTTATCAGATATAGACGCTGGTCTTGAGGATGGGGGTGAGGCAGAGGCGGCTCAATCAACTACAGCCACTAACACAACTGATGCCAAACAAGCGGCATCTAGCAAACAAAAAGCATTAGCCTCAGACAGACCGCTTGATGTGGCGGTCTTACAAATTCGTTTCTATGACCCCAACCATTTGTTAAATACCTTGGCACATGAAAAGTCAGAACCCTATTTTGTACTGTGTACACAACTGCTACAACGTACGCTAGATGAGCTATTAAAACAGCCGATTTTGTTTGGTATAAAAGTCAAAAACCAACCAAGATTTGACGAAAATGGCGCCATTGTAGAGTTTTACGGTACCACTAGTCATAGCAAGGCAGGGTTGGCAGCGGTGATGCTGGCTAAGGCCTACGTTATGCTTAATGAGGTGGCGTTTATCAAGCATCGTGAGCTACAAAGATTTGCGTTAGAAGTTGTGGTCGGGGTCAGTGATGAGGCAACCAGTGAAAAGATGGAGCAGCTGCTATATAACAATGCTTATGCTAACGATATTTTAACCTTATTACCGGTTGAGGGGATAAAGCAGTTACGTGGTCATATTCAGTTGGATAATCTAAAAAATCCAACCACGGTGTATGAACGTGACTGTGCTTCACTGCAAGGAGTGGGTGATTCGATGATGCAACGCTTAATCGAGGTTCGTGATGCGGTATTGTTGTCCGCTTTAAATTAAGCAATAGCAAATTTCGATTGGCTAAACTAAAGTCGCACATTAAAAGTCTAAGATTTATTTTAGATTGATATTGTATTAAATTGTGCATCACCTACTTAAGTAATTGAAGTTATAGGCTGTTTAAATAAGTAGCTAGGTAATGTATAGGTAGCTTATAGGTTATTTAGAGAAATCTAGACAGTTCTTATCTCTAAAGCTATGCCGATTGAATAAAGACGTGTTAGGTTTAAAAATAGCAAATTAAAAGCAGTAAATTAAAAGCGATGTATTAAAAACCAGTGCCTTAAAAACAGTGCCTTACAAACAATAATTTACAAAAAGGGGCTATAAAAGTCTCTAAGAGTTCCCATAAATCAAATTGATTGCAAAAATCAATAAGTCAAAACAGACTATTATGCTATAAGGAAAAGAATATGAGTGACAATGATCTTGATGACTTCGATGATGACAACTTTGAAGATGACGATGACGCTAAAAAGGTAGATGAGGCCGAAGTTGAAGCCGCACGGTTGACCAGTCTAGAGAAGCGTCGTCTGATAGATAATATGCTAGAAGAAAAGCGTTTGGCCCGTGAGCTCAAAGATGGCTTTGACGATGACTTCGATGATGATTTAGATGACTTTGACGATGACCTCGACGATAATTCTGACGAAGACGATGGCTTCGAGGACGATTTAGAAGAAGACTGAAGAGACGAGTAGTATTGGCGGTTAGCCGGAGCTGACCGCTATTGCGAATGTCTTAAAAATAATGTCTTAAAATAATAATAGCCCTTTTTAGTCTTCTACTATAAATCTTCTACTATAAAAACCACAAGAAAAATCTAAAAGCTCATTATAATAACCCCGACTATAACGATAAAAAGAGACCGCTATGACCCTATATGAACTGCAAGATTATCTTGATTCAGATGATAATGAATACGGACTTGATAGTATCGCCACTCACGGTTTTCTGACCGCAACAGTCGTAGGCAAGCCGTTGCCAAATTGGCTGTCTCATCTTTTTGAAGGACAAGAGTCTAAAGTTGCCGACGACATTAAAAAGGCTATTAAAGACTGGCGCAACGAGTTGTTAGAGAGCTTGCAAAGTGAAGAGGGTATTATCCTGCCTTTAGAGATTGATGAAGATTCAAGCGAGATAGACTTCTCCTCTGAGTCAGAATTAGCGGCATGGTCAATTGGCTTTGTTGATGCTATGTATGGTGATGATAGTGTCGATTGGTTTGACGATGAAGACACCGCTGAGGATGTCGCCATGTTGACTTTGCCAATGATTTTATTTAGCGGCATTGACACTATCAACGAAGATAGTGAGGAAAACGAAGACGGGGATTTGGCAGAAATTCGCCGTGATGATGACGCCTTAGCACAGATGGCAAATAGTATTGAAGGCAACTTAACTGAGCTGTATTTATTATTTAATACTCAAGACTAGAGCAACCTAAGCGACTAAATACAAGCGGCTAAATACAAACGACCAAATACAAGCAACTCAATATAAGCGACTGACCATGCAATTATCAAACCTTGAGCACTTACCTGGCTACGTTATTACCGAACGTTTAGATGTAGTATACGGCAGTACAGTGCGCTCAAAGCATGTGGGTAAAGATATATTTGCAGGCCTAAAGAACCTCGTGGGGGGTGAGCTGACCGCCTATACCGAGCTGCTTGAAGAGTCACGCCAAGAAGCTATTGAGCGTATGACGGTCAAGGCCCAAGCGCTTGGCGCAGATGCCATTGTGGGTCTGCGTTTTTCGACATCTAGTATTGCTCAAGGCGCATCCGAGCTGTTTGTCTATGGTACAGCGGTAAAAGCGGTGCCTGAGTCTCAGTCTAATGCTTCAAACAATGCCATGTCTCAGCCCCTATCATCCTCTAGCGTACCTCCTTTACCCGAATCTGACGCTCTTAACAAGTTTGACTAATCGTGTTGCCAATTATCTGCAAAAAAGTTAAACCCAGTAACGCTATAATGAATAGGACATCATATTAATGGACGTATTTCTTGATTTTTTAATCAACAATGGCGTCTTTATTGGCCTATTTTTAATAGGTTGGCTTTTTGGTCGCTTTAATGAGCGCGATCATTTGCAAAAGCTGGCTGCTGCCGAAAAGGAGCTGGGCCATATTGTCGTTTCTAGTGAACGCTTCTATCAACCCAAAATAGCCGAAGATACTCAAGGCGCATTGGTCATGGGAAGTGTGGTGATTGCGCAAGATTATTTTAAAATGATCATTGCCAAAATTCTAAATTTCTTTGGTAAAAATTTGACAACCTATGAGACCTTGTTAGATCGTGCCCGACGCGAGGCGTTAGTACGCATGAAGCTTGAAGCTCAATTTATGGGCTATAATCAGGTGTTTGGGATACGTTTAGAAGTGACCAGCATCAATGCAACAGGCAGTATGATCGAAGCTATTGCTTACGGCACAGCAGTTTATACTGTTGATAATCCGAAGATTCCGCCGCCGTTGCCGATGGTCGGTTAGAGATTTTGTTCTATCATTGAGAAAGTTTACCAAAGCTCAATCATCTTACGTGGTTGAGCTTTTTTATATTCAAGCTTTAACTATAAAGTCGGGATATAGTACGTTACTCGATGTTGATTTAATATGACTCTAACAAAATCCGCTAATCTGCGTTAAAATCACTCTACTATTAACTTTATTCAACCTATAAACCCAAAAAACCATTAAAAATAAGACAATTCAATTATGAGTAATCAAAACCTAACTACCTCCATCCAATCTGCCTTAAAACAATTAGAAAACGCCTATAACCCTAGCGAAGTAGAGCAAGGCATGTATCAGCGCTGGGAAGACAATGGCTATTTTAAGCCCAGTTTTGATAGCAAGGAGTCGTTCTCTATTGCGCTGCCACCGCCCAATGTGACGGGTAGCCTACACATGGGTCATGGCTTTAACAACGCCATTATGGATTCGTTGACTCGTTATCACCGTATGCTAGGCGACAACACGCTATGGCAGCCGGGTACCGACCATGCGGGTATCGCCACTCAAATGGTGGTTGAGCGTCGCCTTAATGCCGAGGGTATTAAGCGTACTGACCTGACTCGTGAAGACTTTATCGACAAAGTATGGGAATGGAAAGAAGAGTCGGGCGATAACATTACCCGTCAAATACGTCGTTTAGGTAGCTCGGTCGATTGGTCACGTGAGCGCTTCACTATGGATGAGGGCTTGTCCAATGCGGTAAAAGAAGTGTTTGTGCGTTTACATGAAGATGGCTTAATTTATCGGGGTAAGCGTTTGGTGAATTGGGATCCTAAATTCCAAACCGCATTATCAGACTTGGAAGTTGAAAACCATGACGAAAAAGGTTCGTTGTGGCACTTCCGCTATTATTTCACTGATAAATCGGTTAAGACCCAAGACGGCAAAGACTATGTCGTTGTTGCAACCACTCGTCCTGAGACTTTACTCGGTGATACAGCCGTTGCGGTCAATCCAAAAGATGAACGTTATGCACACTTAGTCGGTAAAACCATTACCTTACCGATAACAGGTCGAGAAGTGCCGATCGTTGCTGATGACTATGTCGATATCGAGTTTGGGACGGGCGTGGTCAAAATCACCCCAGCGCACGACTTTAACGACTATGAATTGGGTCGTCGTCATGACACGCCATTGATAAACATCTTTGATAAATACGCGCATATTTTGCCAGCGATGGAAATTTATCCAGATCTGCAAACCCGTGACCCAGAACTTGAGGCAACCCCTGACGCCTACATCGGTTTGGAGCGGTTTGAAGCCCGTAAGCAATTGGTTGCTCAAGCTAAAACTGAGGGCTGGCTAGAGGACATTGAAGACTACCAACTTAAAGCACCTCGTGGTGACCGCAGTGGCGTGATTGTTGAACCGTGGTTGACGGATCAATGGTATGTGGCGATGGAGCAACTTGCCAAACCTGCGATTGATGCGGTGGAAGATGGCAGTATCGAGTTTGTGCCTGCTCAATACAAAAATATGTATATGGCATGGATGACTGATATTCAAGACTGGTGTATCAGCCGTCAATTGTGGTGGGGACATCGCATTCCAGCATGGTATGACAATGACGACAATATTTATGTGGCACGTGACGAAGCCGAAGTACGTAGTAAATACAATCTTGATGACAGTGTTGAACTGCGTCAAGATGAAGACGTGTTAGATACATGGTTTAGCTCAGGATTATGGACATTTAGCACCTTGGGTTGGGGCGACCGCAGTGATGACAAACGAGTGCTTGAGACTTTCCACCCGACCAGCGTGTTGGTCACTGGCTTTGACATCATTTTCTTCTGGGTGGCGCGCATGATAATGCTGACCATGCACTTTATGAAGAATGAGGACGGTAGCCCGCAAGTTCCGTTCAAAAAGGTCTATGTGCATGGGCTAGTGCGTGATGGTAATGGTCAAAAAATGTCGAAATCGAAGGGCAACGTGCTTGACCCGATTGACCTCATTGACGGTATCGACTTAGAAAGCTTGGTCGTCAAACGCACCAGCAACATGATGAACCCCAAAGACGCTGCAAAAATTGAAAAACAAACCCGCAAAGAGTTCCCAGAAGGTATTCCTGCCTTTGGTACTGATGCGTTGCGCTTTACCTTTACCTCACTCGCCAGCACAGGTCGTGATATCAACTTTGACCTAAAACGGGTTGAGGGCTATCGTAACTTTGCCAACAAAATTTGGAACGCCAGTCGTTTTGTATTGATGAACTGTGTTGATAAAATGGAAGAAGGTGAGGCGGCGTCGGCATTACCTATCGACCAAAGCGCCAATCCCGACGTATGGGAATTGCCTGAAAAATGGATTATGAGTCGCCTCAACTCGACCATCAGCAATATCCATCAACATTTTGCCCAATATCGCCTTGATATGGTCAGCCAAGATATTTACGAATTTATCTGGAATGAATATTGCGATTGGTATGTGGAGCTTGCCAAGGCGAGTCTTAATGATGACTCGGTGAGCGACGAGCGTAAAGCGCAAATTCGCTACGTGCTACTCAACGTATTAGAGACGGCGCTACGATTTACTCATCCGATTATGCCGTATCTGACCGAAGAAATTTGGCAGACTATTGCCCCCTTGCTTGAACGTAAAAACACTGACAGCATCGTGATTGCCGACTATCCACAAGCGGATACCAGTCAAATCAATACCCAAGTCGAGGCAGACATGGCATGGCTACAAGCGCTTATTGCTGGCGTGCGTAACATCCGCGGTGAGATGAAGCTGGGTAATGCGGTGCGCTTGCCTGTGTTACTTGAGAATATCACTCAGGATGAAACCGAACGTCTAAACCGCATCGAAAACCAGTTTAAAGCACTCGCCAAAGTTGAAAGTCTGACTATTGTTAAAGAGGGTGAAGAGGTTCCTCTATCGTCCTCAAGCATGGTCGGTAAACTGCGTATTTTAGTCCCAATGAAAGGGTTGATTGACCCGACAGCAGAGCTGGCACGTTTGGGTAAAGCGCAAGAGAAGCTACAAAAGCAAGCCGACGGTATCGCTCGTAAACTGGCTAATGAAGGCTTTGTGAGTAAAGCACCGCCTGCCGTTGTCGATGCGGAAAAGGCGAAGCTTGAGGAACTGGAAGGTCAGCTTAAAGTGATGAGTGAGCAGATGGCGCAGTTGAAGGCGTTGTAACCCAATCTAAATTTGAGATAAGAGAGCGTTAAATGGGAAGATTGGAATACGACTATATTGTATTTGAATGGGATGACCAAAAAAGTCAGACTAACTTAACTAAACATGGTTTGCTACTTGAAGATGCGATTAATGCCTATCTAGACCCGAATGCGCTTATTCAAACTCATCAGGTGATAGACCGTGAACAGCGTTGGCGTACCCTCGGACGTATACATAATGCTGTTATACTTTTTATTGGGCATTTGTTATATGATGATGAATTAGACCGTGAAGTTGTTAGGTTGATTACAGTCAGAGAGGCGACTACTCAAGAGGAGAGGACTTACTATGACAATCGTTAGAAAAGTTATCAATAAAGATAATATTCCAGATCTAACCGCTGAACAAAAAGAGCGGCTAGAAGCCTTAAAAGACCGTCCTATTGACTTGTCTGATGCACCTGAGCAATTGGACTGGAGTAATGCAGTGCGAGGGCGATTTGCTAAAAAACGCTTACCCGTTGATGATGACGTGTATGAGTGGCTACAAAAAGAGGGTAAGCCTGCCGAAGTGCGTTTAAATGAATTACTGCATCAGTTGATGGCGGGTGAGGAATAGCAAGTCCCGAAAATCATTAAAGTACCACTTCAATCGGGGCTAAAATGCTTTATTACTAGTGGTACATTAGGTAGTTTAGTATTCCTATTGTGTATCGAATTTTATCAGAGCAATAATCGCCAAATCATAAAATTATTAAAGAAAATATCGACAAAACATAAGTTAAGTGCTAATTTAGGTTTAATTTATGGAAGATATCACCATAAAACTAGTTAAAATTATGATCTTATAACTTCTTAAAATATTTTAATAAGTAGAAAAGCTATGTTAGTTGAATTTTCGGTTGAAAATTTCAGGTCAATTAAAGAAGAGCAGACATTATCTATGGTTAAAGCCAAAGGCGATAAAATGCCTGATAATTATTATGACCCTCAAGCTCAAACTGTGCCAGAACTGTTGAGAACAGCAGTTATTTATGGAGCAAATGCTTCAGGTAAATCAAATTTACTACGAGCATTGTTTCAAATGAGAAGTATTCTTAAAAGCTCGTTTAATAAAGAGTTAGATGAACCTATATCTATTACCCCATTTCTATTTGATCCAGTAACAAAATTAGAACCCACTACGTTTAGTACTTCTTTCGTAGTTAATATACCTAGCGATGATAAAGTAGGTGTAAAGCCGTCTTTAGTTGAGTATGGTTTTTCAGCTGATAAAGATAAGGTATACGAAGAATGGTTAAGTGTATATCCGAAAGGTCGTGAACAAGGATGGTTTCATCGTTTATATGATAAAGAAAAAAAGGATTATAGCTGGAGCGACTCATCGCTTTTTAAAGGTCAAAAAAACGCTTGGATGCAAAATACAAGGTCTGATCAATTATTTCTATCTACAGCGGTACATCTAAATAGTAAACAGTTAAAACCTATTTACGATGCATTAACAGATAATATTATAATTATAGGCGGTGATAGAATAGGCGACCAATTTACTAAAGATTTTTTTCAAAATAATGAAAATAACAAGCTTATGTTATTGGCTTTTATGCAAAGTGCTGATATAGATGTTGATGATATTTTAATAGAAAAACCAAAAGTTAAATCTATAAAGTTTCCTGAAGATATGCCTTTAGAGGTTCAAAAAGAGCTTTTAAAGAGAATACAAGAAGATGGAGAAGTTTTTTTTGTACATACCGATAGTCAGGGTAATAAAGTAAAAATTATGCTTCAGGAAGAGTCAGATGGGACACAGAAAATGTTCGAATTTGCCTCCCTTATTTTTTCTTCGTTGAAGCATGGCGGAGTTCTCATTATAGATGAGTTTAATAAAAGCTTGCATCCTGATCTAGTAAGGTTTTTAGTAAAGCTGTTTAACTCAGACCAAAATGTAGGTAATGGGCAATTAATCTTCACTACTCACGAGACCTCTATATTACGTCGTGACCTTCTACGTCGTGACCAGATTTGGTTCTGTGAAAAAGATAAGGAAAAATCTACTAAGCTTTACTCATTAAGTAAGTTCACTTCACGTGATGACGGTAGGGAAGACGTTGAGGAGTATTACTTACATGGACGTTATGGCGCTAAGCCTATTATAAATGATTTTATCTTTTATGACTCTCATCTGGATGGTTCTGAAAAAGTGAGTGAAGCATGAGTAAAAAGAAGAAACGTACAGGTTTTATTCGGCAACAAGATACAATTGAAAGGCATAAGAAAGTTTTAATAGTTTGTGAAGATAGTAAGTCTAGTCCATATTACTTTAAAGATTTAGTTAGGGTAGAAAGACTATCTGCAATTGATGTTGAGATAACGGGTGATTGTGGATCTGACCCTATGTCAGTTGTTAATAAAGCGATTGAACTTTATGATAATAGTGTTAATGATAATATCCCAGCCTCTACGTTTGACGAAGTTTACTGTGTTATAGATAGAGATGGGCATCAAAATTTTGATCAAGCAGTAAATAAGATTAGTGATAATCGCAAAAATAGTAAGCCTTTCAATATAGTTCGTTCTTATCCTTGTTTCGAATTTTGGTACTTATGCCATTTCAAGTTTACAAGGACAAGCATTGGTAAAACAGGTACTAAAAGCTCCGCAGAAAAGTGTATAAAATTATTGAATAAGGAATGGCGGTCTTTTTTCAATAAAAGATATGAAAAAAAGCAATCAGGGCTTTATAGGCTGCTCTATGATAGGTTGCCTACTGCACAAAGTAATGCCAAAGGTACTCTAAAAGATGCTAAAGATACGGGTGAGATGAACCCATCAACTGAGGTTCACAAGCTCGTCCATGACTTAATCCATATTAGAGAAAAATAGTAAGTCTTTTATTTTACTTTCGTTTCTTGATACCCTAGAAAAATTCTAGTCATTAGAAGAGAAAACCGCCACACTCTGCCAACGACAAGCCAAATCGGTAACAGCTACCCTATATTTAAATCTGTATAACTAAATCAATTTGTCTTACGTTTTTCGTTTTGTAACGGATAAACCATTTGCGCCACAAAACCTTCAGGTACTTTTGTATTTGATGTCGTACCATATTTTTTGGGTAAGTGAGCGGGCAGATGAGCGGTTTTGAATATCACATCATAAATGGGTAGAAAGGCGGCAAAGTTTTTATCCCATGCTTCTTTTTCTGACGAATGATGCCAATGATGGAACTCTGGCGTTGCCAATACCCAGCGAAAATAGGGGAAGCGGAAACGGACGTTGGCATGAATAAAAATCGCATGAAAAGAGATGAATACCAAATAAGCATAGGTTGCCGCTGGAGAGAAGCCCATAAACAATAAGGGAATATAACCCACAAAACGGTTCACAATCAGCTCAAACACATGCACCCGACTCGCTGCCAGCCAGTCCATTTGATGCGAAGAGTGGTGCACCGCATGAATGCGCCATAAAAACGGGACTTCGTGCATCGTGCGATGAATCCAGTAACTAAAGAAATCCACCACAATTAAAATTTCTATAAATTGCAGCACTAAAGGCTGACCACTGACGAGCCGATGCCAAGTGGGATTAAGCCACTGGTTAAATAACATCTGTGCAGGAATGATCGTAAAAAAACTGAGTAGCTGAATACCCAAATGACTAAACATAAAGTATTTAATGTCGGTTACCCAGCCAGATCGTAGCAGCTTTTGCTCTTTATACTTAGCATAAAACCGCTCCATCGGAATAAACACCAACGCGGAAATTAACAGGGTCAAAATAAAATAGTCTAAGCCTGCATAGACACTACGGTCGTAGTAATTGGGTTCAATCTGTCCTGAGGCGAGCAGGGCGGCAAGAGCATTGAGTAACATACCCGCCATGCCCCACCGTTTAGACGGATTACGCAGTAGGCTAATGACACCTGAGACAAAGCCAATAACGATACTGGCAAATAACACGCCTCGTAAAATATTTGTATCGTATAAGGGTCTAAAATCTGGCGTGGTGAGCAGATTAGGGAATAAAAAACACAGCGCAGTAAGCGAGGTAAGAATACCTAAAGACAGGGCAATAAAGGCGGACACTTGTCCCAATCCTTTTTTTATTTCTCGGTCTTCTAAATGTTTTCGCAGTAATTTGCTCATAGGTTTAATCTGTTAATACAATTTGAGTTCAATTTAGCATTGTTTAGCAAAAATTATCAAATTAATTGCTCAACATTATTTTATAAATGATGCATGATTGAGGCTGTATAGATATGATTGAATCATAATTTACCCTTAGTATCTAATATTAAGTTTATTAGTCTACTCATGACGGAGCATTTGAAAGCGTTGTAGTGCTTAGGGTTCTTTGATTTAGTTTATTAATTTGAAGGCCACCTAGTTAGGTGGCTTTTTAGTATTAATCAATATAAAGTAATATGAGGAGACCATGTAGGTAGAGTTGAGAAATGAAGACAGAAGATATTATTGAAGCTGTAAAAGATGGGACATTTGCTAATAGGTTTATTGTCCCATCAGATTTTAATGCTTACGAGGTTATAAGCATTGCTGATATGAGCATACTAAATAATTTGGCAGAAAATAGAGATAAATTTTTAGTTTTATCTAAGACGGAATCATGGGTAAAAAATAGTGTAAGACAACTCATGTTAGGAGAGATGGATAAGTTTAATGCCTACCTGAAAGGAATTAGTGAGGGTGCATGCTGGTGTACTAAATATCGCTATTTCAAACTAAACCCAGAACGAGAAGAAAAAATGGGGTTCGTCAATATTCTAGAAACTATTGAATACAATGCTTATTGTGAGTTCTCATATAAATGCCAATGCAGCCAGTGTGGTACTATTTATCAATGTCATTCTCATGAATCAGGGTTCGGAATAGCTCATGTATGGATAAAAGAGTGATAATGATGGGGAAATTAATTCATAATGACATGCCATCAGGTTTTGAGAGTTGTTTTTAGCTTTCAAAAAAAGTATATAGCTTCTGTTTCCAATCTGCTTGACTAAAACGTCTAAGTTCGACCGCCTTATCTACACTAAATAGATCTTTCATCCACTCTTTAAGCCAGTAGCTAACTCTAGTGTTCTCGTGATTTATAGCATCATTATAGATGCTATAAATCTTACTTACTAAATCAGCAGTAGGTAATAAGGTGTTTAGATAATGCAGATATATATTTACATACTCAAGATTAGCATCATGAAGTCCTTCAAAAAAATAAGGGTAAATGCTAAATTCTCTTGGTGTTAGGAAAAAATGATCATCATTAATATCTGCAACCCAGTTACTAACGTTCTTATAGTTTTGTACATCGCAAAATATGGGGTGAATTAAAACTGGGTCTAGATAATCGTCAACAATACGATAGTACTCGTATTCAATACCGATAATTTCATAGTAATTACCTACTATTAAAGAGGGCGCTGGATAGTAGGTATCAATTGGGTCACCTTGGACGTTTTCTCTGGCTATTATTTGCATATACAGTATTTATCAATATAAGTCACGGTTATGAATATTATTAAACTAGGTTTTCGATATCTTAATTATATCAAGTTACGTTTTAAATCATGCTGGGTTTAGCTATAGACTACGCATAACTAATTTGCCATAGCTTTCAGTGATTTTAACTGTTCTAATAAAATCTTACGATTATAGCCTCTAAACTCTTCCCCACCACTCTCACGAATTTCAAACCCTTCAATGGCATCACTTGACGGCATTGTACCCGCATATTTCCCTTTATTATCTAATACAAGCACAATGGGAGCGTAATATAGCTGACTGATATCATATCCTGTCGTAGCAATAGCCTCATTACCATTAGCATAACTACCATCGATGTGAGTGACGACAAAATTATTCGCCACATACTTATTTAAGGCTTTGGCATCGCTAATATCTTTGGGTGTTACTTTTTCACGCATCGCCCACGTTTGAATATCGCCATCAGCGTAGCGCCATTCATAATCAAAAGTTTGAAACTGACCTTTAAAATAATTATCTATAACATGACACCAAATACACCATTCACCTCCATAAACAATGAGCACATTTTTAGACTCTTTTTGAGCTTGTGCAATGGCAGAGTTGAGAATATCTACTTGGTCACCACATTCATCATACAATTTTGCGTTACCGTCTAGACAGTCATCAGGTAAGGTAGTTGGAAAATGAGTGATAGGAAGGGAGGCGTTAGAGTCATAATTATTGCTGTCGCTTAAGACTTGATGCTGTGTAGTGTCGTTAATTTGAGAACAGCCAACTGCCAGTGCGCTTGCTAAAGTTACGATTGCTAATATTTTAGAGTTTTTAGAAGTAAGCATGATTTTGGTTAGCCTGAATTCGTATTGAGTTACGTGTTAATAATACTGGGTTAAAGTTACAGCCTATATTAAGCGCTGGTTTAGGGCTGCTTTTATCAGAATATTCCCAATAATATCCAAAGCTAGTACGTATATCCACCAGTTATAACCTTGAGAGCGGTTTAGCCCCGATTGTAACGGATATACTGTACGGTTGAGTGAGTTGCAGGGACTTGGTTTAACAAGTCTCGCGAAGCAAGAGACTTGATAAACTCTCGTCAGTGCCTCACTCAAACGTGCAGATAGTAGTGGAAAGCGGGGAATAGCTCCATATTAAAACTATAATTAAGTATGAGAGTTATTGGGTTTAGCCATACAATGAACATACAACTCACCCTTAGCCTCTAAAACTGATATATTAAATATGCAGAATTTTAGTTGCCTAGGGCTAAAAAACCGTTATAGCAATACGCTGTAACGGTTTTTTAATTTATAAAGAGCGTATTTAAAGAGACAATAAAGCCTATTCAGCTTTTGTAGAGAGGATCTATCATGACAACTATTAGAATGACGCTTATATTACTTATCTCAAGTCCAATTGTCCTAACAGCCTGTACAGTCACCGGACTTGCTGGTGGTATGACAGGACATTAAATGGCGCAGACATACCTTGTCTTTCGTATCTCAAACCTGCCAGCTAATGCCACCGCTTAAGAGGATTGCTTTAAACGGATAGTTTCCAATGTAATAAATCACTAAACACTGACACATTTATCAACTTGTATCACTCTTAGGCCTCCTATCATAATAAATTATATTATAAAAACAGGATCGAACAATAGATTCGACTTATAAACTCTTAAACAATCTATAAGGCCAGTTATGCAAATTTTAGATATAGAGACCGTCAAACAGCAATTGACTATGCCAATGGCTATTGAAGCCATTGAAAATCAATTAAAACGACAACATAAACACCCAAACTGGGTAAAAAGTCCTGAGCGTTTGGTGATACCGACTTATAATGAAACAGACAGCCATCAAACAGGCTCTCATTTGTCTATGCCCTCTGTAGTATTTGATGGAGAAGATGAATATGCCGTGGTTAAAATGGTTAGCATCTGCCCTGATAATCCAAAGCGTGATTTACCGACTACGGTCGCCACCATTACGGTATCTAAGACGGCAACAGGGGAGACTCTTGCCTTTATGGATGGGGTGTACGTCACTCAAGTTCGAACGGCTGCTTTATCCGGCGTTGCCACCAAATATATGGCGGACCCAAATAGCAATACCGTTGCAGTTGTCGGTACTGGTGGCATGGCGTATGAGCAACTCAATGCGGTATTGACCGTTTGTCCGAACATCACTCAGGTTACCTTATGGAATCGCACTCATGAAAATGCAAAAACCTTTCAAGCGACGTTTGAGAAAGAGTATGCACAGTGGATCGATAAAGGTATTAAATTAACAGTGTGTGAGCGTTTAGAAGATGCGATAAAAGATGCTGATGTGATTAATTTAGCAACGCGGGCGACGGAAGGGTTATTTGAGGTCGATCAGGTCAAATCGACAGTGCATATTAATGCAGTGGGCGCTTATCAGCCTCATATGAAAGAGGTTAGTGACTCAGTGATTGAGGCCTCAACGCATATTATCATCGATGATCTGGAAGGGGGAAAGCACGAAGCAGGAGACCTTATTCAAGCTGACGATAATAAAAGCTGTGACTGGGTCTGGCAGGACTTAACAGGTGAATTGATTGATTTAGTTAGTGGCGAGCTGGTCATTGATGCAAGTAGTACGAACAAAGGGGTGTCTGTATTTAAATCTGTTGGGACTGCTAGTTTTGATGCTGCGGTAGCATTAAAGATAGCTCAAGTGGCATCCGATGATAAGTTAGGGCAATCAGCTAAACTATAATACTATAATCTGCACACTTTAAATTTAAATAGCACTTCTTGCCTTAATGTAGCTAATAATCAAAAATAACATGTTTAAATAGTTATGACTCTATCCTCCAAACACCGATATACAGGTAATATTAATCAGTCCAAGTATGCTCATATGCGGTGGCTATATCTGGTGCTGGGATTTATATTTTTTGGGTTAGGTGTCGTAGGTGCGGTACTGCCCGTAATGCCGACCGCACCCTTTATACTATTAGCAGCAGCCTGCTGGGCACGAGGCTCAAAACGCTTTTATTTATGGCTCATCAACCATAAGTATATGGGCAAGTATGTGAGAGACTGGGAGGAGCGCCGAGCCGTGCCTAGACGTGCTAAGTGGTTGGCTTGTATTATGATGACCCTATCTGGCACCATGTTATTTTTCACGGTGCCTGCCGCATTTATTTGGGTAGCTTGGAGTGTTGCCATAGTCTGCTTTTGCGTGGGGGTATATCTTTGGCGCTTGCCAGATGCCTAGCGGATACTATATACAGTTATAGTATGCAGACTGCAGATCCTGTGGTGTAGCAGAATGTGATGTAGCCAAGCAAAACCCACGGCTTAAGCCTTGACTATCAAAATAAAAACATAGCTTGTTAGTTATAGCGAGTATACAAGACACAAGTGAGCCGATTTCGCATACTTCAGTAGTAGACTAGACTTAACGACGTTAGCCTCGTCTTTTGACTTTATTGGTTGCCGACGACTATACTGCGCCAAACTATAGCCCCTATTAAGACCACTTTTAGGCGACTTTATTTAACGTTTGACTCAGCTATTTTACAGGCTTATTTTACTGGCTTTTCTAATTTAACCACCAACACATCGCATGAAACATTTGGCAAGATGCAGTCAGCAGTAGCCCCATTGATCCATGCTGAAATGCCGTGACGCTCGTGACGGCCGATAACCACTAAATCAACCTCATTCTTATGGCAGTAATTAATAATACCTTCACTATTTGAGATGGCGGTAGTCACTTCTTGGTTGTTACAATCTAAGCCATTACGCTGTAGAAACTTGGCTAAATCCGTTGTTGCATTTTCACGGCGCTCATCATCGATCTCATCATAAAGACTTGCAGCAGGGATCATTTCATAACCAAAGCCAACCACCGCGTCTTTAATGATGTGCAGTACGGATAACTGAGCATCGTTTTGACGTGAGTGAATGTATTTTGCTTTTTGGGCAACGACATCAGCATCAGAGCGTAAGTCAGTGACTAACAAAATATGTTTATAGCTCATAGCAATACCTATTATATAAGTCCATTGTCAAAGGGATGGGGGTGGATTTAATAACGTCTAATAAATGTGAATGATGAACGGTCGTTAACTATTACTTTAACCGTTAATTCTTTTTCTCTTTCTTTATCTACTATCATATTCCTATTTAAGGATGGTTTCAGCCTCAATTTGCAACTTTTCAGGTTAGTTTAAGATCTTTAAGCGATAAGATGAGTATGTTTTACTGACTGTTATTCAACTTGTATCTATACTGAATCTTAGAATTAAATAAATGCACCGCTTTGATTAGGATATGTTTCATTCTTCACTATGAGTAGGGTTGTAGATAGTAGGGCAGTTAAGGCTATTTATGGCTTTTCCTTAATAATTATAAGACAGACTTAAACTTATTTAAAATAAAGCTTGCATAAGGGGTGGGTAGGACATATACTTTGCTCCTGCTTAAGAGAAGTCCTGCAGCAAATCATTACCACGTAGTTTAAGTTATAGCCATTACCAGATAGTTATAATCCTTCGTTTTAAGATTTACCGTTCAGTAGCTCAAAGCTTTACCCGACCAAATTGGTCATTATGTTTAAAATTAGGATTATAATATGTCAGATACTATCAAAGGTACCGTAAAGTGGTTTAACGAAGCTAAAGGTTTTGGCTTTATCGCTCCAGAAACTGGTCCAGACGTTTTTGCTCATTACAGCGAAATCGCAAGCTCAGGTTTCAAAACCTTAGCGGAAGGTCAAGAAGTTGAGTTCACAGTAACTCAAGGTGCTAAAGGCCCACAAGCCCACGGTATCACTGCAGTATAATGTATTAGTCAGCGACCACTCATTCAATGAGTATTAACTGACAATAGATTCATACAATAAAAAACGAGCCTTTGGCTCGTTTTTTTTGGTTGCTACTTT
>NZ_JBXYJH010000024.1:0-10404 GCF_057396215.1 Psychrobacter sp. CX18
ATGTCTGCACTCGATTTAATCTCATTGACCTTATTGATGATATTGGCTTTAGTTGTAGAGCCAGCCGTGTTTAATAAGCTGATATGACCTTTATCATAGAGACTACCGACTTGTTTATTTAAGGTGTTATAGATAGCACTGGCATCTTTAGCGGCATAGTTAAGGGTAAGGTCTGGGTTTTGATAGGTGTCTATTCCGACTATTACCGCATGTAGTTTGGGCTTTTGAATAGGGGCATAGGTTGAGGTGATTTGCTGCACCACTTTACTGGTGACACCGATATTGTCACCGGGGTAGGCTTCTACCGTCAGCGTATGCGTGCCTTTAGGAATAGATAAGGTAAAGTCACGCGTGGTTTGGTTGACTTGCCTACCTAGTCCACGGCTAGCTTGGTCAACAGCAACACCGTCTAGTAAGACACGCACATCACCGATACCACCACCTTGGTCGGTGAGTAGAACGGAGAGGCTTAGGGTGTCGTTGTTAATGGTGCTGGGCGGGGCAGATTGCCAAGTGATTAGGGGTGGTTTGGCAAAGATAGATTCGACTTGTTTGCGGATGGCGGGGTCGGTTATTTTGCCAGAGGCGAGCAGGTTTTCAAGTGCTTCTTTAGATTTTTTTACCTTATCCCTATCAGATTTGCCTAATTGATAACCTTTTAAATACCATTTTGCAGCAATATTAAAATCTTGTTCATAACCTAACCCATCTTCGTATAAACGTCCAATTCCTAAACTACCACTAGAACGGATTAGAGTGCTTTCTGAAACTAGCATATCGTTGTAAGCTAACTTAACCTTCTCATAGTTAGGTACTTTCTCCCAGCTAGCGGAATGTAAATAATTTAACGCTTGTAGTTCAAGCGTATACATTTCTTCAAGTTCTATTAATCTCTGTCTATCTGTCTGCAAAATACCTTCAAGCTCTTTCCTTTGAGCACTTGTCATATTACCAGAAGCCAAAACGTCAAACCAATATTGTCTTTCATCATCATTTTGAATGGTTTTAGAAGCTAAAATCGATCCAACTAAATTTGGAAATTTTTCTAGTATATTTTCACTAATGTCAAAATCACTAACTTCTTTTGCAAGAGAGCTTAACGATAGGGATAGTAGTGTAGCCATACCTAAAGCTTTAAAGACTTTATTTAAATTCATAACTTGATTCCTTTAATTGATAAACCAATTTCTTTGAAAGCCACAGTATTTCTAACTAATCCACCTCTACCGCCACCGCATCCATATCCCTAACCGCACCCGTAAACATCACCTCATCACCCTGTCGTATCATAAACACAAACGGACGGTCGACCGCTACAGTAGGGGTCATCGAAACCCCTTTAGACACCATCACCATACTGGTAGCTGCCGCTTCAGCACCTTTCTCATCCCATGTAACTATCGACTTATGCAACATCTCGGGGTTTTTTAGCATTTTGCCTTCTACTAAGTTTGGCAACTGCCATGAACCAATCTCTGGTGCTATCTCGTTTAGGGTTAATGTATTGCCTTCCAACGTCAGCTTAGGTAATAGCAACTGCACCTTTTGCTCTTTACTCGCTTGCAGTAATGCCGTTACGGTATCGCTATCGGGCAAAGCAGATGCCTTATCTTTGGGAGTGACAAACAGCTGTAACATACTGCCATCCGCAAACGGAATTCCCACATACTCCCAACCCTTATCTTTAGCGTGATATACCTTAAATTCTTGATTCATCGTTGGTACGGTTTGCGTCTTGCCCGTTATGTTGGTAAATGGCAATGGCTTGGTTTTCTCTGCGCTAAAAGGTGATTGCCAATTGGCTTTGAAGTAAAGCACATTACTTAAAATCGCTTCATTTTTGCTAAACATATCGGGCGTAAACATATCGTCAATCATGCCGTTAGTACTGGTTTTAAGCCACTCATTGGCTTGGGTACTGGCAGCATCGGCTTTGCCAAAGTCTAGGTCTTGGGTGTTGCCAGCTAAAGTAGCGGTATAAGCCGCTTGATAAGGTTTGGTTAAGGTATCGCCTTGACGGTAAAACACTTGGTTCAAGTTTTGGTAGCCATCGGTTAGCGGTACAGTGGGCTGCGATATGGTTTGCGCTGTTAGACCTGCTAATAACCAGTTAGGGCGTTTGGCAGTGAGGGGGTTTGGCATAGCAAGTAAAGCTGCTTTAGCTGCTTGATCCAGGCTAAAAGTCGAAAATGCGATATTGTCATTGGGCGATTGTTCGCTCAACTTCTGTAATAGATTGAGGCTTTGCGCCATTTTTGGTTGGCTAGAGGGTTGTTGATTTAAAGACGTGTCATTAGAAGTGCTAACTTGATTTTCTTTATCGATATTAGAGGGGGGTAGAGAAGGGATACTTACGCTTGGTTGTAGAGTCACCTGACTAATCAACGGGCTATTGGCGAGTTTATTTAAGGTATCTGGACTAGCTTGAGCATACCATACCTCTTTATCAGCAATTGTTTGTTTATCCACTGCTTTAAATAGAGAAAATAGGTAAGTGCTTTGCTCTGAATTAAGATCTTTTGTGGGTGTTATTATGACTGATAAATTATCTTCAGGGTCATGAGCTAATGCGTTAATCAAAGATGCCCCATACTTTGGATAATTAGAATCCATATTTGAAGTATCGGAAGTTTTATCAAGATTTTTTACTAGTTTGTCTGTGAGGTTAGGTGATAGTACTGTCGGCTCGCCAGTTTTTAAATTAATGATTTTATCTTTTGGTTGTAAGTTATCAGGCTGCACTTCACCTGTTCCAATGTTATAAGCTATTTTTTGATTTAGTTGCTCCGTTTGTGCGTTGTTATCGTTCGATAACATAGGAGTTAATTTGATTGGCTGGGCACTGCAACTTATACATATCAATAAAGAGCTACTAGCAACTAAGTGGTAAATAGTAGTAGAGATGTTCATATAAAATCCTATAAGTTAAAGGTTGATGAAGATTAAAAATTAAAGATTAGTTTATTGTGTTTATCTAAGCTTGGAGAGGTTTCCTACCATCTTAAACGATGAAAACTGCTTTTTGGGGTTAATTTAATAACCCTTTTTTTTAAATTTAGCGTTTATAACTATGAAAGCAGATTTTTTACACGTTAACTTATTCATTAGTACTTATAAATACTTTACATGCTTTTAGTCATAATTAGGAGTCTCTATGTCTTTGCTACATCAACTTGTTTCATCTATTCGTCATTCGTATTTAACCGATTCTAATAGAATTGGATATACTCCTATTAACGTTTTAAAAGTCTCTGGGGTCTTAGTTGTTGGAGTCATTGGTTTCACTAGTGTTGCTTACGCTGCAAGCTTTTCGACCACAGAGTTACAACAATATATTCAAACCCAAAAAACAGTGATCAAAGCTGCGCCTAATTCATTTGAAGCCAAAATGGGGGCAAATCTGTTAGATGCTGTGCGTTCTGGTAGTAGTAAGGCGGTGGGTGGAAAAATTCCAGTACTTATAAAAGCTCGGCCAGGCAATGGTTATACATTATCGAACCAACTAAACCAGCAAGGTATGGATGTACTTAGTTTAATTGACGACAATATATATATAAATGCATATGTTAATGAACTGCAGAGTCTTTCAGATATGCCGTTAGTTGAGAGTTTTAGCCTGCAACCTACAGTAAGTCTTGGTTCTAACCCAGTAGATGACTTACTATCGCAAATAGGGATAGGAGATGGGGAAGGAGGCATAGCAACTGATAATTCATCAACTAGTAATCCCCAGCGTTCAGGTTCAGCAGTAATCCCAAATAAAAATGACGCAGGTAACTTAAGTATTTATGCTAATGAGCTACATAAAAAAGGGATTTATGGAGACAATATAAAAATTGGAATTATTGACTTTGGGTATAACGGTTACCAAAAACTTCAATCAAAAGGAGTTTTACCAGCTCCGAAGCAGACTGCGGTATTTTTCAAAGGGTCGCAAAGTAGCACTTTAAATACAAGTTCAGGAACACCACATGGGGCAGCCTGTGCAGAAATTATTTATAATCTTGCCCCCAATGCCTCCTATTATTTAGCACAAATAGGGGATGGGGAAGGTAATGCTGGAGGAGGAGATCTCATTCGAGCAATTGACTGGATGGTAAGTCAAGGTGTCAATGTGATTAACTTTTCAGGAGGGGGTCATGGTGAGCAACATAACGGGAATGCCTCACTAGATAAAAAAGTTGAAGAAGTAGTAAGTAAAGGTGTCTTATGGATTAACGCAGCAGGTAATGAAGGTAATGATCACTGGGGCGGTACTATCTCTGACAGAGATGGTAATGGCTTAGTAGATCTTAATGGTTACAATTATCTAGAAGTTCAGTCATATGGTAACCCGTTTCAAGTACTTTTTAATTGGGATGACTGGGGTGACACATCACCTTATGAAAATATAGATTTGGATGGTTATTTAATAGATACTCAAGGAAACGTGGTTGTCCGACAGGAGATTAAGAGAAACCCCAAGTCTGAGGCAGTAGATACTTTTATTGCGGATGTACCTAAGGGTCACTACGCCATAGCATTATCAACTAATAAAACAAGTTCAAAAAAATTACATGTTTTGGTTAATAATGCAAAATTAATAGATCTTCAGCCCCAAGGAAGTATAGGAATCCCAGCTACATCAAAAGCATCTCTTTCTGTTGGAGCTTGGGATGTTGTTACAAAAGACATGGCGAAATATAGCAGTCGTGGTAAGACAGATGATAATCGATTCAAGCCTGAAATTGTTGCACCTACCAATGTCCTGAGTGAATCTTATCGTAACGCTAAGAACCAAGCAAGATTTGCAGGGACATCTGCATCTGCTCCATATGCCAGTGGTTTTGCAGCCTTAGTGTGGTCAGCAAACCCTCAATGGTCAAACCAACAGATGAAGAGATATCTACAGAGTAAAGCTGTTAGACCTTTAGGTAGCTCTGTACCGAATGTGGATTCTGGCTATGGCATGATAGATGCTAGGTTAGTCGTTGGTTCATCTTCTACACAAAGCTCAGGTTCTTCTGGCTATATCACTCCAGGCTCTCCTAATTCAGATATTTCGGATGATACATCACAAAATGACGATATTGTTGAAGACTTGCTGGATGGTTTAGGCTTATAAGTTGTTTTTAGCTTATAAGATATAAGTAATAAAAAATGATTAACCCTTTTTTCGCTTATCACCGTTTAATCTAGTGAAAGATATGAAACGACAGTGATTATTCTTAGCATTTTTTAGAACAACACTTTAGAAAGGTCTAATCAGCTAAATATCAAGATTAGATTTAATTAACTATATATGAGGATGTATTTATGAAAAGTTTTAATTTTATTAAGCCTGCTATTTTGGTTAGCTCGGTTCTAGCTTTAGCTGTGACAGGCGCAGCTTTCGCTGACGATACTGTTTCATCAGATAAGATCACAGGCTTTAACTATAGTGAAAAATCACTAAATGAAAAAGCTATAAAGATTGCTAATCCCCAAGGAAGTGCTAGAACTAATACACAAAAGCCGCAAGTGGTTGATTTGCAAGTACAGCCTAGCAAGTCATCTTATAAAGTCAATGAGCGTATGAATTTTATGGTTAAAGGGTCTCAAGACTACTACCTATATGTTTTTAATATAGACCCTGTATCAAAAAAACATGTCATGCTCATTCCTAATGCTAATACCAAGGATCATTACTTGCAAGCTAACAAGCGCTATAACATTCCTGGCACAGTAGATTTTTATTCGGATCGTCCAGGTACAGAGCAATTAGTATTTATTGGTACGACTAAGCCTTTACCCCTTAAACAGTCGGATTTTCAGAAAATGGGTGAATTTTCAATGGCTGACTCTAAGTCTGTTGAAGACGCTGTATATACCCTGGATCCTAAAGCAATAATAGTGGCTGACCCATCAAGTGGTCGAAACAATAATGCAAATAAACCTAAAGTAATCAATCTTAGAATTTATTAATCGTAAAGATATTAGTACAAGTTTTTAATTAATCCTCTATTTTTAAAGTGAATCATGGGGCCTTATCTCATGATTCACTACTTGCTAGGTTTTTTTAACCTCAATAACGAATTATTGTCGAAATGTTATACCTAATCTAAATTTAACATATCGAGGAAGATGAGAGCAGATTCTACAAATTGTAGGTTCTGAAAATCTGACAAAGATAGGTGTTTTTTAGAAAAGGTATTATTTAATTATAAGATTTATTAGTGATAATTATGAGTAAACCTACCGCCAGTCTTACAGATGATGATGTCGATCGAGTCTTGAGTAACTATCATCAGCATATTAAACAACATCATATCGACAATATTGATGATACACAGATGCGTGAAAAAATAATGGAGATGGCAATACAACATAGTAGGGATGCAGATGCTAATGATATTGAAAAATCGAAACTACAAACTAAGTTAGTGCGTAAACGGAAAGAGTCAGAAATACAAAGTAGTAGTCCAAGCCCTAAATATATCAAAAATATAATACCTTACCGGTGGACGAAGGTTGCTAGCTGGATATTTATTGTATTAGGTGTAGTGTTTGCTGGAACATTTGCTGTACAAAAAGCTGTCATGATTAACTCTAGCATTCCTCAGGTTGTCGCTAGTAATGATTTATCTATGGCACATGAAACCCAACCAAGTGACAGCAATTCGCATTTAACTACTAAATCTTCCCTGTCTTCTCAGTATCAAACTGGTGATAACTCAAAGCATGACAAAGACAATGACAATGACAACGATATTGCAATAGCTAACAGTCCCGTACTTGAAACAACTGTCGATGAAATAAGCTTAGAAGACTTGTTAGAGAGTGAAATTGTAATGGCAAAGGTAGAAGTCTATAGTAGCGAGAATCAACAAGAAAACAATGACTTACAAGAGTTATCTAATAAAAATAAGGATGTCGCAGGGGACTTTCATGGAGCAGAATATAAACCAAGTATTAAAATACGTATCGAACAAGCACCTGTGTTGCCAGCAGGCAGTATGTCCGACCCCAAGCAAATTGCAATTGACGATTCTATTTAAATAAGAAAGCACTAACCCCTAATCAAATCAATAGGACTGAATCATGAAACCCACATTTAAGCCATTTAAAGCCACTGCATTAGCTTTATTTATCGCTACAGCTACTATGAGTTCTATTGCCTTAGCAGATACGGCAAAAGAGCTTAATGCTCAAGCCAAGCAGTATTATGAAAATGAAAATTATACACAAGCGTTTGAGAATTATCAGAAAGCGGCTGATGCCGGGGATGCTGAAGCGATGGCGTGGGTAGGGAGTCTATACGATAAAGGTAAGGGTGTACCCAAAAACATGACTACTGCTCTAGCGTGGTATACAAAAGCTGCTGATGCAGGTAATAGCTGGTCAATGGATAGACTCGGGGATATTTATCGTAAAGGTAATGGAGTTGATAAGGATGATGTCATAGCAGCTAAATGGTATCAAAAGGCAGCGAATAAAGGACAAGCGGACTCAATGTCTTATCTATATATCTTCTACCGTGATGGTCGAGGGGGATTACCTAAAGACGAAGTAAAAGCAGTAGAATGGCTTAAAAAAGCGGCGAATGATGGTGATGATTGGGCGATGAGGATTCTTGGTAAAAAGTATCGTAAAGGTGAAGGTGTGCCTCAAGACTATACCAGAGCGATGCAATGGTACACCAAAGCCGCTAATGCTGGCGATAAAACTGCTATGGCCTCGATAGGTTATATGTATGAGCAAGGCCAAGGTGTTGCCATAAACGAAGTCAATGCAGTTGAATGGTATAAAAAAGCCGCTGAAGCAGGTAACGGTTCTGCTATGAGAAATCTAGGCACATATTATAAGTCTGGTAGGGGTGGGTTACCTCAAGACTATGCTAAAGCAATGCAATGGTATCAAAAAGGTGCGGATGCTGGTGATGAAGATGCTATGTATGAAGTTGGTTATATGTATAAGAAAGGTCAGGGTGTACCGCAAGATTACGCCAAAGCGATGGAGTGGTATAAGAAAGCTGCTGATGCCGGTGATGAAACTGCTATGTCTGCAGTTGGTTATATGTATGGCGAAGGACAAGGGGTATCTCAAGACTATACCAAAGCAATGAAATGGTATAAAAAAGCGGCTGATGCTGGTAATGAAAATGCTATGTACAATATAGGACATATGTATTTTGGAGGAAAAGGCATACCCAAGGACTATGCTAAATCTATAGAATGGTTTGAAAAAGCCGCTTTAAATGGTAGTGCTAGAGCTAATAGTGACTTAGGATATATGTACATGGAAGGTTTAGGAGTAGAAAAGGACCTTACTAAAGCTTTTAAGTTATTTACTAAGTCCGCCAATGCGGGTTCTAGTCAAGGCTCATACAATTTAGGTGTAATTTACCATAAAGGTTTAGGTGTATCTAAAGATAATGTAAAAGCTATTAAGTTATATAAAAAAGCTGCGGTTGATTCGCACCCTGAGGCTTTACATAATTTATGTAGCATATATTCAGAGTTAGAAGATTACAAAGAATCTTTTAAGTGGTGCAGTCAATCATCTGCTAATAATGATGCAGAAGCTATTAATAGTCTAGGTTACTACTATTCACAGGGTTTAGGTGTCGATAAAGACGTATCTAAAGCTTATGAATACTATTTAAAATCTGCAGAATTATCTAATGTGACAGCTATGAAAAATATTGGCGCTTTGTATCTTTCTGGAGAACTTGAGGGAAGTCCTAATTATACAGATGGTCTCAAATGGTACATTAAGGCTGCAAACTTAGGAGATGCGGATTCAATGTATAATCTTGGTACTTTCTATGCGGAAGGCAAAGGGGTTCAACAAGATTATAACCAAGCCTTATATTGGTATCAAAAAGCTGCAAATAAAGGGTCTGCTTTAGCAGCAAGTAATATTGGTTCAATATACTTAAATGGTCAAGGTGTGAACAAAGATGCTTCAAGTTTTAAAAAATGGACAGAAAAAGCTATTAAGCTTGATCCTAAATTAGGTATTGCATATAAAAATTTAGGTGTATATTACTCACAACCTTCGAATGACAACGACTACGATATTAAAAAAGCTTTCGATTATCTCCTTAAATCTGCTGATTTAGGTGATGTAGAGTCTTATGGTCTTTTGGCTAAGCTATATAGCGGTAATGGATCTGGCGCTAGGGTGCTATATAGTACTAAAAGTAAATACGCTATCGATAAATTAGAAGCTAGAAAATGGGCAGACAAAGGAAAAAGTCATTCTGATTTATTGTCGTATCTTATGTCAGCAGAGTTATATCTTGAAAATAATAATTATAGAAAAGCCGTTGGTGACTATTTATATATCTTAGCATCAAAAAGACAAAGTCAAGCTATATCAAAGTCTCAACTCGAATCATATTCATTAAAACGTCTAGAAAACCTTCTTGCCTCAGGCAAAATAACCGACCCTGCCATACGCAAACAAGTCGAAGCCGTCTTTGCCAAACCGCCGCTTATCACTTGGCAAACTACCCCGCCCAGCACCATTAACAACGACACCCTAAACCTCTCTGTTCTACTCACCGACCAAGGCGGTGGTATCGGTGACGTGCGTGTCTTACTAGACGGTGTTGCCATTGACCAATCCAGCCGTGGCTTAGGCAGACAGGTTGAACAAACCACCCGAGACTTTACCTTATCTATTCCTAAAGGCACTCATACGCTAACTGTAGAAGCCTACCCTGGTGACAATATCGGTGTCACCAGTAAAGTGGTGCAACAAATCACCTCAACCTATGCCCCTATTCAAAAGCCCAAACTACATGCAGTAATAGTCGGAATAGACAGCTATCAAAACCCTGACCTGACCCTTAACTATGCCGCTAAAGATGCCAGTGCTATCTATGACACCTTAAATAAACAAGTCGGTAGTCTCTATGATAAAGGTCATATCAGCTTATTAAACACGGCTGGCTCTACAACTAAAGCCAATATCATCAATAAGGTCAATGAGATTAAATCGAGTGCAGACATGGGTGATGTGTTTGTATTCTATGTGGCAGGTCATGGTTATAACTTCCCTGATACAGGCTATCATTTATTTACCTCTGACGTTGGGGCAACCTCTAGTAGTAAAGTTGCTCAAACAGGGATTAATGCAGAGGACTTACAAGACCTATTGGCACAGGTACAAACAGATAAAAAGCTTATCTTGCTAGATACGTGTGATAGTGGTGGCTCTATTGATGCCGGTCAGCTCATCGCCTCTCGTGGCTTAGATGATCAAATGGTGATAGAGCGGATGCAGCGTAAGGCAGGGGCTACGGTGATTATGGCAAGCTCGGATAAGCAAAAGGCGTTAGAGGGTTATCAGGGTCATGGGGTGTTTACTTATGGGTTATTGCAAGCCTTTAACGGTGCTGGTGATATGAATAAGGATGGGTATATGAAGACGGGTGAG
>NZ_JBXYJH010000025.1:0-9895 GCF_057396215.1 Psychrobacter sp. CX18
AATTGACTGACATTGACCGCGTCATTCGGGTTAGTGCCTGCAGCAACACCCGTGATTGCAGTGTCGCCTGCATCGATACCATCTGTATTATCGATGGTGACAGGACCAACCGTCACACTGTCAAAGGTAACATCTTTAGCGGTGGCAAAGGTAAACTTGCTGCCATCTTGTACAACAGTTAAGTTGTCGCCTGCAGCATAGGTCACTGTATCCCCTGGTGTTACTAAAGTGGTGCTGGCGCCCGTCTCATTACCTGCGGCGATAACATTAAAGCCGGATTGGTTAATAGCGTCAGCCACACTGCCTGCAGTCACTAGGCTGTTTTCATCGCCATCAGTTGGGGTGAATACTGAACCATCAGTGTTAGTGTTGAGGATCGTGGTGTTTGCAGTAATCTTACCATCAGCATCTTTGGTGATGGTGGTGTCATCGGTGTTGACGGATACATCGAAGATGGTCGCACCATCTGCGTTGGTAGCTGAGCTATCAACCGTGATAGACCCGTCATCAGAGGTGACCTCTTCTTGTGAAGCAGCAGCCGCTTGTTGCAACTGATCTTCTGTGGCGGCTTGTCCGGTTACGATGTTATTGGGATCGTAGGTGGTGTTGGTTAAACCGTTCACTGTACCTTGATCACCATTAATAGTAACTGGGTTGGCTGTGCCAACTGTAATCTGATCGGCTAAACCAAACTCGACCCCATCTGCGGTGGTTGTGGTGATGACATTGCCATCTGCTTCGGTGAAATTAACGGTATCACCAAGCTGGTAGTTGTTGTCGGTATCACCATCGCCAACGTTAAAGCCTTGGGCTACATTAGTGTTGGTGTCGAATAACTGGTCACCGGTTACAGCGTCTTTACTGCCGTCGGCAATGACTCCATTAGCAACATTGTTGATTTTATCACCGCCGACATTAAGACCATCTGCTGTGGAAGATAGTTCTGTACTATCACCTGCAGTATCTCCAATTAAAACCGAATTAGTCGCTGTGACCGTTTCAAAAACAGGATTTTCACTCACTGAATAAGTAAATACTGAACCATTTTGGTCGAGCACCATATTGTCGCCAGCTTGAAACGTTACTGTGTCTTGATTCTTAATACTTTCTGCGGCCACAACCCCTGTAGTGCTACCAGTACCTGTACTACCCGCAATCGCATTAAAGCCTGAATTGTTTACGGCATCAACCACATCGCCAGTAGTAGCAATTGCATCAGCATTAGGTGTTTCTGCTAAACCTGTACTTGAATTTTGAGTAACGTCACCAGTATTCACACTGATAACACCAGTATTGGCGTCGGTTACTAATGTATCATTATCAGTATTAACGGATACATCGAAGATAGTCGCACCATCTGTCGTTGTACCACTATCATCCACATTGATAGACTTATTACTTGAAATAACTTCTTCGTTAAGACCTGTAACAGCACTTTCTAACTGACTAACATTTACGGCATCGGTATCAGCCACACCTTCGGCAACATTAACAATGGTATTGTTACCATTATCTAGTCCGTCAGTATTTAATCTAACCCTATCTTTACTAGTATCTTGCGGCGTTATTGCAATACCATCTCCAGTAATTCGAGTCTCATTGCCAGTAGCATCTACAAATGTAGCATCCGATAAATCCTTTAAGCTTTTAGCAAGTTTAATCTCTAGTGTATCTGTTTCGTCAGATACAACACCAATATTATCATCAGTTAATAAAGTTGGTTCGGTGATACCACCTTCAACATTAACAGTTTGCCCAAGTTGTCGATCAAAATCAGCACCAGTATCACCAGAGAATGTTAGCGGTGTATTGGCCAGTTCATTTAACTGACTACCATTAACGGCATCCGTAGAAGAGGAACTGACTTCACCTGCAGCGACATTGGTAATTTTATCGCCGCCAACATCTAGACCATCAGCTGTTGAGGTTAGTGTTGTGTTATTACTGCTATCACCAATAACCACACTATTGAACTCTGGATTATCTGCAAATTGTACTTGTACCTGACCATCGGTCACTACGGTTTGTAAATTTTTAGCAGAATAATTACCTTCAGTTGCAGTATTTGAGCTATCTTCAGCTAAAGCAATAGCTGAATTAGACCCTATTATATTCAAAGTGCTGCCAAGGCTTTGCTGAGTTCCATCCGTGCCAGTATCAGCATTTGTGTTACCAGTAAATGTTAAAGGTGAATTAGCTAAATTTGCTACCGACTTAAGTTGTGATACGTTAACTGCATCACTGTCTTCTGAACCTGCAGCCAGATTAGTAATTTGACGTGTGTTATCAGTATTACCTACTGATACTGCGCCATACTCTCCTCTGACAGTTGCAGATATCGCACCTTTATCTGTTTGCGAGGCTTCATCAAGCGCATAAACCGTATCACTTGCTGCAGAGGCAGTGCTGGAAGTCGCTGCACCAGTTGTCAGGGCTACTCTATCAGCATTTGAAAGACCACCTAAAGCAACACCATAGTCCACAGACGCATCGGCTTTCGACCCTATGGCAACCGCTCTAGTTTCAGTAGATGAAGTATCTTCACCAAAAGCTACAGCACCATCAGCCGTTGCCCTAGCAAGCGCACCGATTGCAACTGGAGTCGCGTTAGAACCATCCGGTTGTGTTTCGCCCGTATAATAAGACTGCGCATATGCACCAATTGCAATCCCTCCACCTTGGACTCCAGTGCCATTGAAAGTATTAGGTCCATCTACGCCAGTTACAGTTGCATTGTTGCCGATAGCAATACCAGAAAATGTTTCGTTAGTAGCTTCATCACCTATTACCACTGCCCCACCACCAGGACTATTAGTAGTTGCCGAATTACCTATAACAACATTAGGACTGTTTAAATAATCAGCACCTGAGGGAGCATCCCAAAAATATGTTACAGAACTTGCAGAATCTGCACCGATAACTATGTCACCAGTTTGGGAGTTCGTAACACCGCCCGAGGTATAATCTAAGTTTGAGCTGGCATTGTTACCTACGACAATAGAGTCTGCATTTTGTACATTAGTATCAGTACCCACGGCGATACTATCATTTCCTAGAGCAGTTGCATTAATTCCTGCCGTTAAGGCATTAATACCACCCGCTCCAGCAAAGTCATTTAACTTGCCAAGGTTAGTGCCATTTGGCGTTTGGGTGGCGCCAGTGCTGTTGACATGAAAATACGTATCTTTATCAACTGCTTTAAGCTGAGCCACGTTAACCGCATCGGTATCTTTAGACCCTGCTGCTACACTGGTGATTTGTCGTGTAACTGTTGTTCCATCACCAACTGACACGGCACTGGTGGTTGCTCGCCAAGTTGATGTAGTATCTGTAGAATTAGTACCAGTGATTGCATCATAACCGCTATCAGCAGGTGCATCTCTATTAGCTACTGAAGCTGACCCAAGCGCTACTGAATCAATTAATGTTGCGGAAGATCCATTGCCTATTGCCACCGCTCTAGTATTGGATGCCTTAGCACCAGGGTTGCCATTATATCCACCACCTATAGCAACAGAGCCTGAACCCTGTGCAACTGCAGCACCTGATGAGGTTCCACCACCTATCGCAGTAGAACCAGACCCATCTGCATTGGCTGAACGACCTATTGCTGTTGCATAAGTCGTATTTGCGACGGTATCGGTACCTATCGCAGTAGCGTTATTTCCGTTAGATTTGGCATCTTGACCTATAGCAATACTATTAGCTCCACTAGAATTGGATTCCAAACCAATGGCTACTGACCCATTACCTGAAGCTTGGGCATTCACACCCGCCGCTAAGGAGTCATCTCCAGTAGCGCCAGCCGCTTCATTTACTTTACCGTTATTTGTTGTTGCATCACCAGTACCACCATTCGTCCCATCATTAACATGGAAATAGGTATCTTTATCTGCCGCTTTTAATTGCGCGACGTTCACCGCATCAGTGTCTTCAGAACCTGCGGCAACGCTAGTGATTTGTCTTGTTGAGTTGGTACCATCCCCCACTGACACAGCAGCCGTTGTGGCACGCCAGGTGGATGACGTATCCGTAGAGTTGGTGCCCGTAATGGCGTCATAGCCACTTACAGATGACACATCTCGACTTGCCACAGATCTTGCCCCAAGTGCAACGCCATCTTCAACGCTGGCATTAGCGCCAGTGCCTAAAGCTGTAGCATTGATACCCGTATCTTCAACCCTTGAATCATAACCTAGAGCAATTGAGTTAGCCGCTCCAGTGACGGTTTTAGAGTTACTTCCTATGGCAATGGATGAATGACCATCCGACTCAGCGACATGTCTTGTAGCTCCAGAGCCGCCACCAATTGATACAGAGTAATTACCATCAGAACTTGAACCTCTTTGTAAGCGATTGCCATTTCTTTGCGTGCCAATGGCAATGGCAAAATCACCATTAACAGTCACATCATTACCTATGCCAATACTTTGCTGACCATTAGCATATACTTCTGAGCCGATGGCAACTTGTTCAGGGCTAGCACCACTGGTATACGTTTCATGTCCAATCGCTAAACTACTCGCCTCTTGAGCGATAGCATTTCTACCAATAACCACACTACCATGGCCTTGAGACTCTGCATTAGAGCCCATTACAATACTTTGATACACCCTTTCTCTAGTGGGTACATTATCCTCACTGATGGCTTTAGCATCACGACCAATAACAATATTTTCATAATCGTTTGTATTAGCATTAGTGCCAATTACCACAGAATTTGGCGCTCTATTTGTACCATTCGAAGTTAATGAAACTCTAGCGTTATTCCCAAATGCTATACTATTAACCCCAGTTGCTAAACTATCCTTACCGATTGCGATGGCATTTTCTGCTTCTGTAGTAGCGCCGTCACCGCAAGCTATTTGACCGTCTGAACCTGCATCAACTTGTCCAGAAGCAGTATTAGTTGCTGTTGTTCCATTTACGCTAGGAACGACACATATACCATTTGCGGCCATAGCCTGCGAACTAATGCCTAAGGCACTTAAAATACCTAATGTAAGTAAACCTAATTTTAGAAACTTCAAAATACCGACACTGCCTTTACTAAAGCTTGATGATTTAGTAGTAGAACGATTACTCTTTTTACCTCGTCCTTTTGCGTATTCTGCAACCGCGACAAACGACCCCGTAGTCTTGTTGAACACAACTTTATAAATATGATTCATTAGCACTTTCCTTACAGGTAATTTTACAAAATTGCATTTTTAGCAAATTTGAATAATAAGTTTATTTATATTTTATAGAATCATAAGATTTGATAATAAATGTATGATCTAATTTTTTAAAATCGAAACTTAATAACATCCCTTATTAATTTACAAAAACTTATTATTAGTAAACTTTTACAAACAAACGTTTGATATCTATAACTTTGTAAACAATATATGAAGAATGTTAATAACTTTAAAAATACTTTAATAATTTTAAAAAAATTAAAACAATCATACACAATCACATTACAGTGTGCAACCAAGGTGCTGGGTATCAAACCTTTAATAGTGTAGCTTAAGATATTTAATTTATAAGACTAAGATTAATCGATTTTCTATAAATGAGGTTTAGCTATTCATTAAATTTTAAACACATTTCATAAGTTAGTTTTAATATTTAAAATATAAGATATAGCTTTATAATTAAGGAATAATTAAATTAGAGAGAGTGGAACAGACATAATTTCATTCAAATATAAGTGCAAACTAAAGCTACATTATTTCCATAACTAAGCTTTAGTTTATCGAATCTAATGGGTATAAAACGGAGCTTTTCAATTATCAAAGGTTTCATATTTAATGTCTAGTCATATATAATTGTAAGTCCACATGCTATTACCTGTAATAGAATTACTTATTTTAGGTATACTTCTATCTGTATCGGTTTTTTAGATTTGTAATTTTAAATCGACTGTATTGCTGTTTAATAGAACCGTACAGTTGCCGTATCACTCAAATCCACTTGTTCTAATTAATCTGTCCCAATCAAATATCATGAATGGTACTACGAGGGATTATAAAGTTAATAGGGTTATCATGAGCATCTATCGCTAGATGAATTTTGGTGGCACGTTTGGCTACACGTTTATTGACCAAAATAATTATCATTTTCGCCGCTGATATGTTGATGTGATTTATAATAGCCATCCTGTATAATTATCCATACAAGCTCTAAGTCTTTAATCATAAGCTTAAAGAGTTTAACAAGCATATTTGCTCCTAAACCGACGTCGATAAGCCATATAGGTAGTATCAAGCTTGCAAAATCATCAGGTACGTCACGCCAAATTCCACATACCCCAATAAAAACTATAAATCATAATATATTTTCATTAAGTCTCACTGATATGTTTAAACTACATGATCTACGAAAAGTAAATTGTAATTGACTTTGAATATCACTCTAAATCATATTGGTCACGAAGCCATTGAAGAATTAAAGCGGAATCTTAAGTTCATAAGAGTCATTCAACTGTAGTCCGCAAACTACTAAGCGATTACAGTATTAAGCTTGCTCCAGTAGTTCTTGCACTCGGTTGACTTATAAGCAATTCAGACTTCTTTGACTATACAATATAGAGACGACAGCTATTTTACTAAGCGACATATTCACCATCAAACAACATGCAAAAAAAAAGCCCCCCTTCGTATGAAGGGGGGCTTTTAGGTATAGGGAGCTGACGATGACCTACTCTCACATGGGCGAACCACACTACCATTGGCGCGACGATGTTTCACTTCTGAGTTCGAGAAGGGATCAGGTGGTTCCATCGTGCTATTGTCGTCAGCAAAGGGGGTATAGATATGAGTTGGTTAAGTTATTTACTTAACGTTGTATTGACTATAGTATCAAGAACCTGAATCAAGGTTGCTATTTATAAGCAATCATCAGGATGATATCGAAATAATTGGCAACATACTAAAACCACTTGGGTGTTGTATGGTCAAGCCAAACGAGCAATTAGTACAGGTTAGCTACACGCATCACTGCGCTTCCACATCCTGCCTATCAACGTCCTAGTCTTGAACGGCTCTTAAGGGAAATCTAATCTTGAGGTTGGCTTCCCGCTTAGATGCTTTCAGCGGTTATCCAATCCGAACGTAGCTACCGGGCAATGCCATTGGCATGACAACCCGAACACCAGCGGTTCGTCCACTCTGGTCCTCTCGTACTAGGAGCAGATCCTCTCAAATTTCCAACGCCCACGGTAGATAGGGACCGAACTGTCTCACGACGTTCTAAACCCAGCTCGCGTACCTCTTTAAATGGCGAACAGCCATACCCTTAGGACCTGCTTCAGCCCTAGGATGAGATGAGCCGACATCGAGGTGCCAAACACCGCCGTCGATATGAACTCTTGGGCGGTATCAGCCTGTTATCCCCAGAGTACCTTTTATCCGTTGAGCGATGGCCCTTCCATACAGAACCACCGGATCACTAAGACCTACTTTCGTACCTGCTCGACTTGTGGGTCTCGCAGTTAAGCGCGCTTTTGCCTTTATACTCTTTGAACGATTTCCGACCGTTCTGAGCGCACCTTCGTACTCCTCCGTTACTCTTTAGGAGGAGACCGCCCCAGTCAAACTACCCACCATACATTGTCCTCGGTATTGTTATACCTGAGTTAGAACCCCAACATGACCAGGGTGGTATTTCAAGGTTGGCTCCACAAATACTGGCGTATCTGCTTCAAAGCCTCCCACCTATCCTGCACAAGTCAGGTCAAAGTTCAATGTAAAGCTGTAGTAAAGGTTCACGGGGTCTTTCCGTCTAGCCGCGGGTACACAGCATCTTCACTGCGATTTCGATTTCACTGAGTCTCTGCTGGAGACAGCGCTGCCATCATTATGCCATTCGTGCAGGTCGGAACTTACCCGACAAGGAATTTCGCTACCTTAGGACCGTTATAGTTACGGCCGCCGTTTACTGGGGCTTCGATCAAGAGCTTCGCCTTACGGCTTACCCCATCAATTAACCTTCCAGCACCGGGCAGGCATCACACCCTATACGTCCACTTTCGTGTTTGCAGAGTGCTGTGTTTTTAATAAACAGTTGCAGCAGCCTGGTATCTGCGACTGCTAGTAGCTTACACCGCAAAGGGCTTCACCACCAGCAGCGTACCTTCTCCCGAAGTTACGGTACCATTTTGCCTAGTTCCTTCAGCAGAGTTCTCTCAAGCGCCTTGGTATTCTCTACCTGATCACCTGTGTCGGTTTAGGGTACGATTCGTTTATGACTTAAGTTTAGAAGCTTTTCCTGGAAGCATGGTATAGACCACTTCGCCAGTAAACTGGCTTGCTATCAGATCTCAGCATATAACCACCCGGATTTACCTAAGTAGTCTGCCTACATCCTTTCACCTGGACAACCATCGCCAGGCTGGTATAACCTTCTCCGTCCCTCCATCACATCATAAACAAGTATCAGAATATTAACTGATTTCCCATCGACTACGCCTTTCGGCCTCGCCTTAGGGGTCGACTCACCCAGCCCCGATTAACGTTGGACTGGAACCCTTGATCTTCCGGCGTGGATGCTTTTCACACCCATTATCGTTACTCACGTCAGCATTCGCTCTTGTGATACCTCCAGCATGCCTTACAACACACCTTCACAGGCTTACACAACGCTCCCCTACCACTTGAAACATGTTCAAATCCGCAGCTTCGGCTCCTAGTTTGAGCCCCGTTACATCTTCCGCGCGGGCCGACTCGACTAGTGAGCTATTACGCTTTCTTTAAAGGATGGCTGCTTCTAAGCCAACCTCCTAGCTGTCTATGCCTTCCCACTTCGTTTCCCACTTAACTAGGAATTTGGGGCCTTAGCTGGCGGTCTGGGTTGTTTCCCTCTCCACGACGGACGTTAGCACCCGCCGTGTGTCTCCCGGATATCACTCATCGGTATTCGGAGTTTGCATCGGTTTGGTAAGTCGGTATGACCCCCTAGCCGAAACAGTGCTCTACCCCCAATGGTGTTCGTCCGAGGCGCTACCTAAATAGCTTTCGGGGAGAACCAGCTATCACCGAGTTTGATTAGCCTTTCACCCCTATCCACAAGTCATCCCCTGGCTTTTCAACGACAGTGGGTTCGGTCCTCCGGTGCCTGTTACGGCACTTTCAACCTGCTCATGGATAGATCACTCGGTTTCGGGTCTATACCCTGCAACTAAACGCCCTATTAAGACTCGGTTTCCCTACGGCTCCCCTAACGGTTAACCTCGCTACAGAATATAAGTCGCTGACCCATTATACAAAAGGTACGCGGTCACCCAACAAGTGGGCTCCCACTGCTTGTACGCACACGGTTTCAGGTTCTATTTCACTCCCCTCACAGGGGTTCTTTTCGCCTTTCCCTCACGGTACTGGTTCACTATCGGTCAGTCAGGAGTATTTAGCCTTGGAGGATGGTCCCCCCATCTTCATACAGGATTTCTCGTGTCCCGCACTACTTAATATGCTTGCATTTATGTTTCGAATACGGGGCTATCACCCACTATGGCCAGATTTCCCACTCTGTTCTTCTACATAAAATTAAGTCGGCTCCTCCCCGTTCGCTCGCCGCTACTAGGGGAATCTCGTTTGATGTCTTTTCCTAAGGGTACTGAGATGTTTCACTTCCCCTCGTTCGCTTCCTAATAAATTAGGATACCTAACTTACGTTAGGTGGGTTTCCCCATTCAGAAACCTCCGGATCACAGATTATTGCCATCTCCCCGAAGCTTATCGCAGGCTGTCACGTCTTTCATCGCCTCTGACTGCCAAGGCATCCACCATGTGCGCTTAATTACTTGACCATACAACCCCAAAGGGTCTTTAGTCAGCAATTATAACGATATCACCTTGATAATTTACGCTTGATTCAGTTCTCTTTACTTTGTAACCAACCTCTTGGGATAACA
>NZ_JBXYJH010000026.1:0-8732 GCF_057396215.1 Psychrobacter sp. CX18
CAGGTAGGCGGGTTTCCCCTGTGGCTGGGTCAACGGTGACGCCTGCTGGTAAGGTGCTGCCATCCGCTGGTGCCCACTCTCCGGTTGCAGGATCTTTGGTTAGTTCAACGGTTTGTGGGTTACCCGCCTCGTCGGTGTAAGAGATGGTGGCGCTAGTGGCGTCATCCGCTGGGGTGACTGCCACTGAACCGTCGTCATTGGCATCAACGATTGGGGTCGCAGGCGGTGTGGTGTCCACTGGCGTGTCGCTACCTGAGGTGGCTTCGCCGCTCGATTCATTACCGGCGTCATCACTGTTGGTCGCGTTCACTGGCGTACCATCTTTGACAGCGTCTGCAGGTAGGTTGGTTTCCCCTGTGGCTGGGTCAACGGTGACGCCTTCTGGTAAGGTGCTGCCATCCGCTGGTGCCCACTCTCCGGTTGCAGGATCTTTGGTTAGTTCAACGGTTTGTGGGTTACCCGCTTCGTCGGTGTAAGAGATGGTGGCGCTAGTGGCATCATCCGCTGGGGTGACTGTCACTGAACCGTCGTCATTGGCATCAACGATTGGGGTCGCAGGCGGTGTGGTGTCCTTAGCAGGAGGCGTATTATCATTATCATTGTCATCACTACTACCTGCCAAAGCTGCACCCACGATACCTAATCCTGCAAGACCCACTAACCAAGGCAGTGCATTAAATCCTTCGGTTCCTGAGGCCCCTATCCACCAAGGAGCTACCTGCTCTTCCCCACCTAGTGCTTGACCTTCAAGGTCACCTACTTGTAATTCAGTAACATAATCAGCAATTTCACCTGAATCAGGAATATAATAGTAATATTCACCATTTTCGGCTATACCAATTAATGCGCTATCTGTATCATTATAGAAATCTTCGATAATTAAGTCGCTTTCTTGACCTTCATCTTCAAAAGATACATGTAAGTCTTTGCCCACACGCTTTGTCACGATATGAGTCGGTGCACGATCTATAGACTGATCGAATAATTCATAGTTAACATTTTGAACCGCTTTAATGACGGTAGGCTTACCATCTTTAGTAACAACGGTATGCTCAGCAACAGTTTGGGTAGCGTTATTTACTTTTACAATAATAGTTTTCATAATTTTATCTTTACTCATTAATTTAAGAAGGTTGTTGTCTGGATTAGGGTGTGTTTGATTAGTGTTTGGTTATAAAGTTAGTCGTAAGTAATTAGTTACTTTGATGATGGATAATGGCAACAACTCTGCGGTTATTCTGTCTTCCTTGTTCTGTGTCATTGGTGTCGATTGGTTGACTTTCTCCATAACCTCGAGTATCGATTCGGTCAGCGGCGATACCATATCTATTTACTAACTCATTTTTAACAGCATCAACACGTCTTTGAGATAATTGTTGGTTATAGCTGTCATCACCTAAGCTATCGGTGTGACCTTCAAGCTCTGTTTGAACGTCAGGATATTTTTGCATAAAGTCAGCAACCGCTTGGAGTTTCGATTGATAGCCACCTCTAATACGGGCACTATCGAAATCGAAGAGCACATCTAGCTTAATAGGTTTATCAACTACAATTGGCTCTGCAGGTTCTGGAGTGACTTCTGGTTGAGGCTGAGGGCGTATATCTGGACAGCTGTCAGCAATAACGCGGTTGATTTGATGGGTTTGTTCTGGCGAGTTTTTAATAATGTTGGCAGCAGTACTTTCATCCATTTCAGTTAATGTTGCCATATTCGTGTTTTGATCAACATCGACTTGAAAATAATAGGTGTGCTTGGGTTCAAACGAGGTACGAAAAATAGGATTATTTAAATAGTTGGTTTTGGTGTTGGTAATCTCTGTACTTAAGATTTGTTCACCATTACAAACGATGACATGCGAAAATTGACCCGGTTGCAAACTTGTATGAAAACGCTTGTTAATACCTATATTGACACTATCTTGGTAATCTTTATCAATATTAGAATCAGTCGATTGATCAAATTGGGTGACGGGTCTATAAAAGATGATTTGACTTTGATTGTCTTGCAGTTGGTTAACACTTGGTATTTGAAATGGTTCACCTGTCTTATCCCAATGAACCTGATTAACGGACCGAGTACCAGAATCAACTTCATTTTGACTGTCTACTGATGATGCATTTTCTGGAGAATCTTGAGGAGATGGGTTTTGTGAAAAAGTTTGACAACCATTTAAAGAAGCGAGGGCTATAAAAGCCGGTAAGGCAAGTCGTTTAAAAGTCATTATTATTGTCTCTTTTATTATTTGAGGTTATTTAATTAGAAGTAGCAAATTTATGATAATAGTAAACCCATATCCATGGATTGCTATAGCTATAGAGGTTTAGTTGATAAATGCTTTTTAACTTAAAAACATTGTTTAATTTAAATAATCAGATTAGTGACATAAACTAAAGTTGGGTTTTTTCCATACTTACTATAATACGTATTTTTTAAGCAATTTCAATCATTTAATTTTACTGAAGATGGAAACTAAATAAATTAGTCCAATAATTACATCAGGTTAATAATAAGACACTTAGGCTTACAAATAGCAATAAATTAGCAACTATAAATTATTATTTATTGCAGATTTTTCCTCCTAATATTTTCCTACTAAGATTAAATAAAATAGCTTTCTACCTTAGGGCCTGTATAAAATAACTTTCCACAGAATTACTCGCTTCCAAAAAAAACCCAAACTATGAGTGTTTGGGTTTGAATTAAGATTAAATTTTAAGTCGAAAGTCTTGACCTAATTTTCATGACTTAAGTTTCTGTTACTCAAGCTCCTCTATAAGCTGTTGCATCTGTTTAATCTCACGCTTTTGAGTTTCAATAATACCATCTGCCAACTCTTGTACTCTTGGGTCTTCGATATCTGCTCGGTTACTGGTCAATATAGCAATCGAATGATGCGGAATCATCGCCTTCATCCAATCCACCTGATTGACAGTCGCTTGCGAACGCACTCCCCAAAGTCCTATTGCAAATAGCACGATACTAATGCCATAGATAGCCAAATTTAATTTGGTCTTTTTGTACATATTACCCATAAACGCCAGCATGATGATTGCCATTGCAGCACCCATATACAGTGCCATGTAGGCTCTGGTTTCACTAAAGTAAACATGATCCCATTCATAGGTATTAAAGTACATCATGATATACATCACGATTGTCGAGGTAAGTATCATCAGTGTGAATTTTAGATAAGGGTTCATGCCTTGTTGATGAGCATTGTGATGAGCTGATGTCTGCATAAAGGACTCCTTTAACTTGTTTGATTTTTTATATGGATAAGAACTAAAAAGACCCAAGCAAATATACGAGCTTAGGTCTCATTATAAACAACTTAAAGACTAAAAAAATTAGTTCTGTTGCTTAGGGGTATCGATACTCGTAAGGACTGCAAACGACCTATTGTTGTTCAATTTATAGACCTGATAAGGTGTCAATTGATTATCATACTCCATTCCTTAACGGCCCAGATGACTCCCTATCAAAAAGTACAGTGTATTCGATACATAGTTTGTAGCCATTCTCGCTTTGCACTTGTATCTGACTGATCAATGGCGTGCGAGCTATATTGACTGACAGTGTTCCAACATTCGAGCGACCACTGCCAGCCAAAGCTCACTACGCCATTGTCTGCGTCAGTATACCGCTGCAATCGAGGCTAAACCGCTTGTTAGGACCACACGTGGTGCGTTTACAAAAGTTTATTAGATAGGATACTTTAGTTTAACACTTCTTCGTCGTCTCGGAGATAGTAATAAGCTATTTGGCTAGGATTGTTTTTAGAATATACAGCTGCTGGGCTGAAAGCTCTGTTTACTAAGCTGCTCATTGGTAGCAGTGTTGGTGATATCTTGGGTCGTTAAGGTGTCGGTGGTGAAGTTAAGTGTGCCGTTGCTTTGGTTGCCATCGCTATCAGTTTGAATATTGGCGATGATACCGCCTATGTTGGTGGTATCGCCTACTGTGATAGATTGCTTGTTACCTCTATCGATGATGCCGCTTTGTTCACTGGCTATGCTGCTTTGTGAGCTGCCTTTTGCTTTATTAGCCCCTAGACTGCCCCCTGTCGGTCTTGGTGTGCCTGTGGCTATGTTGGCATTGATACCGATATTAGCTCCTGAGCTGTTGTTACTGCTGTCAGTGGTGTTTTGTACGGTTTCAATGTGAAGTTTATTTGTGGTATAGCTACCTTCACTTGCGCCACTTATGTCAATACGTCCGCCATTTAAGGTGGTGGTATCGGCATGACCATTTAGGCTACCAACATTAAGATTAGTATTGGTTTGGGTGGTGCTGAGACTTTGAGAGTCGCTCTTTTGGGTGCTTAATCCTAAGCCTACGTTGCCTGCGGTGTTACTTTATGAATATATCAATATGCTTTACCATGATTAGTATAACACCTTTTTATTAAGTCAAACTCATACCAAAAGTCGTCTATAACTCTATCATCAGTATTAAAAACAATTCTTATCCCATTTTTTATATCCCAATACCAGCTATATATAAGATTTAATTTTTTATTGAATAACACTACATGTGGAAACGGTATTGTAAGTATATAACTACCTTTAATATCGTAGACTTTTGCTACAAAATTAGTTTTTTTCTCATCTTTCTCTTTATTGAACACAATTAAATAACTAATACTTTTAATGTATTCAATTTCAATGTACTCAAAGTCAATATCAAGCTCTTTAATTAAAGCTTTTTTTTCACAATTACTTAACTCCATCGTTCTATCCTCATTAACTTTTTGGTAAAGGTATAGCAATTCCTACTGGTTCCATTACATTTTGTCTTTCCGTACTAGGAACCAGAGGCACTACTTGATTACCACCGCCTTCATAAACTTTTCCATCAGTACCAGTTTGAGGACCAACTACACTTACTGCACTAGTTTGGTCAAAATTTAAATCACAACAATCCGCATAATGAACCCAAACACCAAGCTCACCAATATGATAGGTGCTAAAGTCTTGTACTTCAAAGTTATATACGGTATCAGTTTTATCTAGTTAGTTTTGGCTAACAACAGTCAAAAGGTTGTTGTTTCTATCAATAAGCTTCATTCCAGAAATTAAAGCAGAAGCTGATTTCCAACCACTACCATCTACCCAAAATGGATGCTCTTCGGTTACGTATGGGAAATTTCGGTATTTTTGTTAGTTTATAAATTGTTTAATCAAAATAATAAAAGCTGGGCTTAAAGCCCAGCCTTTCTTATTACTAAAGCGTTTAGTCAATATTAGAAAGTGTATAGCCATCATTTGATATATAATCTGGAATGTTCTTAAAACAAAGAAGTTGGTCTCCCCAATTTAAAATAACAAGCATTTCATCATCAAATACAAAAGCGTAACCAGCTATTATAGACTTATACATCACGTAAAGAATATTTGTAACTTTAAGACTTTTGAAATCTTTCAAATTTAAAAAATTTGTAAGATCTCTTATTCTAATAATACCGTATTCTTCCATATCTACATTTTTCAATGGCTTGTCTTGACTTAAAATAATTCCTTCTCCGGCGCTATCCACTTCTAATGTAATATTCAGATCATTGAAGAAAATATTAAATCTTAAAATATCAATATCTTTAAAATTTTCTCCGATAAGCTCAATACTTTCAAAAAATACCTCACCACAGATTTTTGTAATTTCTTTACCAATAAGTTTTGATATTAAAGACATACTATTTAGCCCCAGCTATTGCAGTTTTGACGGAAGTATTTGAAGTAACTCCGTCTTTTAATATAGTAACAAATTCACCATTAGGTTTAGTAACCACGACATCATTACCCTTTATAAAAAATAGCACATCCCCTCTACCTCCATTTGCTCCTTGACCAGAGAATGTCCCAGTAATAACTTTATCAGGATTATTACCAATATCGTTAATTTTTTTAGTGATCATATCTCTATCAGCTTTCTTAGTAACATCACCCCCAAAATCTTGAACATGCTTTCCTAATTTTCTACCGAGCTGAGTGCTGTTTACAGTAAATGTAGGAATCTCTGTATTTTTAAGGTATGTATAACAACTATTATGAACCCAAACCCCAAACTCACCGATATGATAAGTATGGAATTCATCTACCTCAAAGTTATATACGGTGTCCGTTTTATCCAGCTTGGTTTGGCTTACGACTTTGAGCGTTTGCTCATTGTCACGGTTAACAAGCGTCATTCCTGCCTGTAACATCTTAGCAGGTAGCCATCCTGCACTCACTACCCAAAATGGGTGCTCTTCTGTGGTTTCAAAGGTTTCGGTATTTTTGTTAGTTTATGAATTTGCTAATCAAAATAAGAAAAGCCGGGCTTAAAACCCAGCCTTTCTTATTACGAAAGCGTTTAGTCAATATTAGAAAGTGTATAGCCATCATTTGATATATAATCTGGAAGGTTATTAAAACAAAGAAGTTGGTCTCCCCAATTTAAAATAACAAACATCTCATCATCAAAAGCTCATTAGTCCTGTTATTTGATTACGTGACAGACCATGTCGCCTATTTGTACTTGTTCAATGGGTTTATTGCCATTTATGGTCATGACTTCCATGTCACCACGGAATGAGCAGTCAATAAGAAATATAGTTCATATAAAGATATACCAAGAACTAAAAAGTAGGTCTAAAAATTATTAACAAACTAATAGCAATAAACATTAATAATGAAATTATAAAACTGTAGAGTATTCGTTCTAACCAACTGAAATCATAATTCATTAATAATATCCCTCCCAATAAGGCGTATAATGGAAAGAAAACAATCATACCTACTAAAGACATTCCATCATCCTTCCCTCCAGGGTAACTGAGGTCAGCATGTATGTAATCAAAGCTATATGCAATTGCATAAATTAATAGGCACAGTAAGGACAAAAAGTATAATAGTGTATGAAATTTCATTTAATACCTCTGTTATCTAGTACTTTCTTCCCAATTTTGATTGCCTCTTGCATTTGAGGTGCATTTCCACCACCACCATGTGCCCCAGTAGATGGAACTATAATGACATTTGGGTTAAATTTATAAAAATTTTCCATGGTATCATAATCTCGTTTAATTGCTTGTATAGTTCCTTCATAGGATCTATCTCCAAAAGCCCTACCTGCACCTTTAAGAACTCCGTCATTTCCTAAGTTTTTATCTCCTCTAATAGCAACGACTATAACCCTTTTGGAGTTATACGAGGCTAATTTAAGCTGATCTACAAAATCTCTATCATCATAATCTACCCTAGCTCCTGCAACTACTCTATAATCCCATTTACCGCCTCCACGTGGTGCACCTGCTAGTAAGGCTGCATCCCCACCCATACTAAAACCAGCTATAACTTTTACTCTATTAGAGGTATGTTCTAACATTTCAGCTTTAACTGCCCCAACCACGGGACTACTACTATAAAACCCAGCATAATAAACATTTGGTGAATTTATTTCTCCCATTTGTCCATTAGTTAGTTGATACATTGTTTTCGCTAAATTAGCAACCCCTGATGGATCACCCGGCCCTCCACCATGTAGAATTATGTTTTCATTCTCAAACACATCCCCAGCCTCCTGCTGAGTCTCTAACCGCTCCTTATTTGCAGCCAGCATCTCCTGTTGCTCTTGAGCGGTATTGGCATTATTAATCGCAGTCGTGTCAATACTGCCCTTCGCCTCAGCGATATCATCACTATTCGCCCATTTACCCACATCATAAGCTATCTCACCTAAATTGCCCATTGTCGAGGCGGACGCTTCGCCTTGTCCATTACTATGGGTAATCTCTTCGGTTAAAGTATTTGCATTACTATAGGTATCGCCTATAGAGGCAACGTTCCCATTGGCAATAGTTACGCCATCACTGGTGTTCAATGCACCACTGTCAAGGTAGATATCTTTACCCGTGGTTTCATTGGCTGAACCAAATACTACTGTTCCTACAGCCCCACCTCGAGACTCGGTTAAGTCAGGGTTAATATAGACTGTCGCATCTTCTGCATCGGTACCTCTTGCGAAGTTATCTTTTAGCTCGTTAAGCTCAACTTGTTTAGCGATCTCATTAGTTATACTCCCATCTTCTATCCTCTCTATTTTGGCATTTAGTTCAACGGTATCATCACTCATGCCGGTATGATTAATATTATTAATCACTGTAATGTTATCTTTGGCTTTATCTAAGGTTGATTTGTTTTGATTGTCAGGGTTTTTATTGCCGTCGTCGGTTATAGCAGCAATAATAGCCGGGGCTTTTAGAGCGTCACTGACGGTAATCGCTGTAATTTTCTTAGCATTCTTCCCAAGCTCCTTCTGCTCATCGATAATCTCATCTCGACCCGCCTTGGTAAACACTCTCGCATCAATATTGGCATCGACATCAAGCCCTGCGGTTTGCTGATCTTTGATGATAATTTCGGTATTGAGCGCATCACGGTTGACACCCGCTAGGCTATCTTTGCCAGTTATCGAATCACTGGTGACGATGACACCTTCGCCTACGGTCGCCAGCGTTTTACTTTCAAACTCATTGGCATTATTGGCAACTTGTATGCCAAGGTTGTTAATGCTTTGATCTTGTTTCCCTGTACCTACGCCGATACTTCCGCCTAGGTTACGCTGCTCATTGGTAGCAGTGTTGGTGATATCTTGGGTCGTTAAGGTCTCGGTGGTGAAGTTAAGTGTGCCATTGCTTTGGTTGCCATCGCTATCAGTTTGAATATTGGCGATGATACCGCCTATGTTGGTGGTA
>NZ_JBXYJH010000027.1:0-6483 GCF_057396215.1 Psychrobacter sp. CX18
ATGGGTAGAGGCTAAGCTGATTGCAGCTGACATCCCTTATACCCGCTACCCAAGCCCACTATCTTTTGCCGCCTATACCTATAGCGGCCTTACTCAAGCACGTAGTGGCGATGCTAGTGCCCCAAGCTATGACTCACAGATTAGTGATGACGGACAACATAAAGTCATCACCACCCCTGTGTGGGCAGGTATCAGTGATCATGATGACAAACATACCCCGCCACTTCGATCCCTACAGCTCTCCTCTGGCGCATCGCACGGTTGGCAGTTTGCCCCAAGGCTTGGGCAAGCGGTGCTGTTATCACATTGGTATGGTGATATCGACAGTCCTGTGATTACCCGTAGCCTTTATGAAGGTATTGGCATGGGTGATGTGGATGAGCGGGATGTGACGTATCAAGATAGCGGCGCATCGCATCGTTATAATCTGATGCAAGGCGCCTCCCCTCGTTGGCATGGCGGGGCGTTGGGTCATTCTCAAATTAATGAGGATGATGCACACAGTGGATGGATATCAGGTATCAGTCAGTTTGGGCTGGATAGTGATTCTGAAACCAATCTGCTGTTTGATGATACGCCACATAAGCTTGGGCTTCAGTGGTCAGTCAATACGCAGGATAAAGCCAATGCCAGTACACCGACATCAAGTGATAAGGGTGTGTTCTCCCCAAGTGAGCATGTGATAGAGCTGGGTGTACTGCGTCACCGCTTTGGTAATCATCAGTCTAGTATTCGTGGTGCTGGGTTTGAGGTGGCAAGTGATAAAGGTGTACAGTTGTCAGGGGATAATGGTGTTTTGTTATCGACGTTTGGAATACGCCATTCTCAAAGCCGTCATGAGTCAGCTTGGGTCAATGATGCGGGCGCTCGTCAGCTGGATATAGGCTATAGCTTGTCTGATAGTTATAGTGAGGCGAAGCAAGGCCATTTGCATTCGTCTCAAGATGTAGATGCGCAGATAAAAGCGTTTAAAGAGACGGCTCAAGTTATTGATGAGACGCTCGGTGTGGAGACGCTTGGTGCGCCTGATGTGATGCTGGTGAGCAAAGACAGTCTGCTGGCATCAGGCCAAAACACGCTGTTTACGGCTAAGAGTGTGGTGAGACAGTCTGGGTTAACTCAGTCGGATATGGTGGGCGGCAGTTATCAGCTACTTGGTGATACGTTAAGCTCGCTTGCAGGTGTATCTGGACAAGCATCTAAGTCAGGCTTTAATGTGAGTGCTAATACTAAGCCGCTTGCGATACAGGCGCAAGGCGGTGAGCTGCAGCTGCACTCTCAGCAAGGGATGATGATAGGTAGTGAGTCGGGTGAGGTACATGTAGCTTCCCCGACTCGTATTAAGGTGCAAACTAGCGGCGGGGCGTCGTTAACGATTGATGAGAGCGGGGTTAAGTTTGTGTGCCCAGGAACGATTAAGATTCAGGCAGTTAAGAAGGGATTGGTTGCTGGGGCTCGGGCTACTGCTAGAATTTTAACTTTTCAAGAACTTGATGAAAATATAAATAATTATTTGGTAGATAGCTCAACTGGTCGTATCTTAAAGAACAGACGTTTCCGCATAATAGATTCAAGTAATGGTCATATAGTTTTAGGTAAGTCTGATCAAATGGGTAAAATCAATGAACATTATCCAAATACACTATTAGAAATACTACCTGAAGAAAACAAAACTTATCAAAGTGATATAACAGGAAATTTGTCAAGCATACTGGAACACCCTGCGCCAAGTCCATTAAAAAATGTTATTACTGCTAATGATCAAGACTCTATCAATGCAATTGTTGATAACTTAAAAGCTAAAGATTCATCATTTAAATCACATTATGACAGAAGAATTAAAACAGGGTTTACTTTAGACTCAGTACCCCTTGTTCCTAATGGAACTAAACTGATTTCATTCAAGAGCTTATTAAAATTAGCACCTAATACTGGAAGTAAAATGTTTTATAAATCATATATTGGCTTTGCAGCGAATGAAAAGATCTTCCATGATACTATTGAGGTTTTAGAAGGAGATCGATATTTACCAAATAAATATTACTATGTTTACGGTCATGGTAGCAATACCGGTATTTTATGGGTAAATACTTATGATCCTGACCCTATACAAAGAGAACTGAATTCAACAAGATCAGCAAATCAATATGTATCAATTAAAGGAAAAAATAAAAGAGAAAGGATTGAAGCTATAAATAAATTCTATGAAATTATAAGTAAGAATGGTTATAAGGATAATCAAACATTAGTCTTACTATCATGTAACGTAGGTAATGGTATTAATAAAACTATCGCTCAATATATTTCTGAACATCCAAATATAGGTACTGTATATGCCCCAACCTCACTAACATGGTATAGCTCTTCACCTAAAATTGAATCGTTTCCCAGGTGGCAGCATTCAGATAAAAATTTGGCTGATATACCTGAAAAAAAATTAAAAGGTAATTTTAGAATTTTCAATAGTGCAGTTTCGTTGCGTGGTAGATAATAAGGAATTATTTATGTACAGACTAACAATCATATTAACATCCCTTTTTATTATAATAGCCTGCGAGTCCAGTATATCAATCGAAAACGAGGTAAGAATGAATTATAACAATAAAGATAATATTAAACTTCCTACTGATAGACGTCTAAGTCTTAATGAGGCGATGGCGTTGAGAGCTAGTGATATAAGTCTTAGAATTTTAGACCCTATTAAAATGCAACTACTTGAAGAATATTCTAAAAATCCTAAAGAAATAAATGCTCAGTATGCATGGGCAACTTATCAAATATGGCATGAGAATAAACCTAGTGTTGAAACTCAAGGCTATAAAAGTATTTTTCGATTGGCAGAACTTGGACATCCATACGCTTGTGCTGACGTTTATACATGGAGTTACGAATCTGATATTCAGTTTATAGAAAATACAATGAGACTGAATTATAAAGATATTTTAGCTATTAAAGATAGATGTTTAGAAGTTGCTTTAGAATACAATGCTAACTCTATCAAATACAAATTAATTGAAAAGTTTTTTTCAGATTATAGCCGTGGAGAAGATTACTCTGATTTCAATATTGTTTCAAAGGAATCAATGAAAGACGTAGATCAAGAAACATTAGATAATATTAAAGAATATTTAATAATGTATTTGTTTTCATGGGATAATCAATTTATGAATAATATTCCAGCAAATAATTTAGCTAACGATAAACTAATAAGTTTATATCTTCAATTATTAGCATATGACCCTTATGAATTTAACTCAATAGAGTCATGCGCTTGGTTAAAATATTACGATGAAGATTTTATTCCATATTTAAAAGCCAAGAATCTTCCTAATATTAAGATTATTGAAGAAAAATTAATCAATGCTATGCCGATCTTAAGAGCTAAGCTCCAAGAAATACAAATTGATGAGGAAGCATGTCAATCCAGATATCTTGAAATAAGAGATACTAAACGTGACAACCGATCGTTAATGTTAGATTTCTATTAATTTGAAAAATAGATTTATAAGCCAAATACAACGTTATCCTCAACTTTTAATGAGCTGAAGACTCAAGCATTAGCCTTAGACGGTAAAACAGGGTACATGGATAAAAAAATTAAATCTATTACTTTGGTCGATTCTAAGTGTAATTTTAATACTAAAACTTAACCGCATCAAGTAGTTAATAATACAAACGAGCAAAAGTCTAATGAAATAGTTCAAGGTGATACTGCTTCAAATAAAATAAATAAAATGGAAATAATTCAGAAGTTAATAGTGTGTCTTTCAATATCAAACTAGTAGAAGCAGACACAGGCAAACCATTACCAAGCACAACCTACCATCATGAATACAATAATAATATCAAACCCCATAAAACAGATGACTCTGGTATTGAATTAGGTATCTGATAAACGGTGGACAGAACGGTATTAATCATAGAAAAAAATGTGTCCAGATTTTAAAATCATTTTTTGAGTACCCTTCTAAATGTGTAAGTACAGGTGTAGAAAAACCAAAAGTTGAACCAATAAGTAGTGATATTGCTCCATGGATGGAGATCGCCATACGTGAGGGTAAAGAATATATTAATCGAAATGAAGATTATATTGACGATCATGATAACTATTTCGATTACATAGATGTACCTAAAGCTGTTCCTAGACCTGATTTTTTTGATCAAATGACGAGTACCTCTTGGTGTGCAGCCTTTATCAATTACTGCTTACTTGAAACTGGTTTTGAAATGGTTGATGTATCCGATGGCTGGGGTAAAGTTAGAGCAAATGGTTTTAGATTAGATAAAGTAAACTTTAAAAAAATTGAAAAACCTATATACGGTGCTATAGCTTGTTATATGAGTAGGTCTGATCATTCAAGCCATGTAGCTTTAGTTATTGGAACTCATCCTAATGGAACCCATTTCTATAGGTTTGCTGGTAACCAAAATCAGCATTTAAGTATTTATATTCGCCCAATTAAACAGTATGAATTCTATGTGCCAACAGCATACCTACCTATTGCAAATAATGAATCAAGTGCACCTCAGAAAAGTGAAGCCGATATGAAAGCATTGAAAATCACTTGGCATGGTTGGAAGGCTGGATCAACGAGATAACTAAGTCATTACACATCATATATTTTTTGAGAGTATTCATCTATGAGTCATTTTATCAAGTACCTTTTACTAATGGTCCCGACCTCTATCGTTGCCTGTAATGCACAATCATCTCCTTCAGAACCCAAACCAAACAGTGAAGAAACAATGGCTGCGACTAAGGTAAGCGGTGCTGATAACGATGTAAATGCTAAACCAAATATCGTTTTATACATGCGTGCTCATGATTTATTTGGTCTCGAAAAATCTTCTAAGTCTAATGCTTATTATTATCGTGTGCTTATTAAAGAGCTGCCTAACGATAGCTATTTAGTACAAGACTTTTTCATCTCGGGAGATAAGTTTACAGATCCGTATATTTTGACTGATGGCAAACTTGAATATACCGATAACGAGGACACCGCCCATCCTAACAATTATTATCCCAGAGAGGGCGCAAGAACCGTATGGTTTGAGTCTGGTAATAAAAGAATAGAATCACACTATAAAAACAACATGCCCACAGGGACTTGGATTGATTACTATGAAAATGGACGAAAACACAATGAAGATCATTACATAGACGGGGTTCTTCATGGTACATCTAAGAGCTGGAATGAACAGGGTGATCTAACACTTGAATGCACTTATAACCATGGCTTCGAAAATGGTCGCTGTTATTCCAAATTCAACTCTTATCCTGATATTTATCAGTCTGACAGTAATTATAAAAATGGTAAGAAAATTGGTATTTCTAAACAATGGAATATAGATGGAAGTATTAAGAAGTTCACTTTTAATGGGTCGCTACCTTTACAAGAAATCGAAAAGAGCTTAGCAAAAGATCAGTTTAAAATATTTACTTTTGATGTCAATGCGGATGACATAGACGACTTAGTGATCAGCCGCATTAATGATGAGAATAATTTATTTCAAGGTAATGAGCTTTATGTGCTTACTGGAGACAAAATTGGTAAATACACACTGAGCTTGAGTACGCGAAGCTATACCACTGAGACAGGTTGGTCTTTGTCCAGCATATTACCGCACCGAGACTACTCGGGATTTATTATAAATACTCAATATTCTACAGGGAGATCTGGATATACTTTTTACTATATATTTGAAAACGGTGAATGGTATATATCAAAAGCATCAACAGAGGGTTCTTTACCAACTGGTGAAGAGTATTATTGTATTAACCACAATAAGTCTAGTGTAAATGATTTTATTACCCTGATTGGTTCATATCCAACAGAAGCTGATGAGCTTGTCAGAAACTGTCCATTGCCACCGACCAAGTACACTGTCAAAACAGATCAAGCAGAAATACTTGACGATAATTTTGAATCTAGATCCCCACCAAACTATTATATTAAAGGCGACTTTATTGAAGCCGTTGACCAGAATGAGTATTGGGTAAAAGTCTCTTACAAAAATGGAACTAAATTTGGGTGGATTGATAAGCGTGATTTAAAGCCTATGAACTAATATCAATACCCCAATTGCCTGACAGGCTTAAACTATAACAATACTATTTTTCAAACTCAAAAGGTTAAGTTGTCACCCCAAAAAACAACACCCCTTAAAAGTAAAACCTAATGGCTATCAAATAGCGGTTTTATTCAAATGTTTACTTCCCGCACAGTGGTTAACGTGTGGTGCGGTTTAGCCACGATTGTAGCGGATATACTGTACGGCATCATAGGCTGCTGTGGTCAGGCTTGAGATGGCACGCAAAGCAAGTGACATCGCAAGCCATTACCACTGCCCTATGCTGGCGGACAGATAGTAGCGAAAAGCGTGAATAGCTACACAGTGATACATCAGCCAAACCATTCAGTTACTACAGCTACGCCCAAGCCTCCGTACAATCAGGACAAGACACCATAAGCCAGCTTCACC
>NZ_JBXYJH010000028.1:0-5372 GCF_057396215.1 Psychrobacter sp. CX18
CTGAGTATGTCCAGGGTGAGGTTATATAGATAACAAATGTATTCAGGAACATGCTCGAAGTTATAACTTATAACTTTGAGCTTTAATTAAAGATTTAACTTGCAGTATGTACAGTTACTATTGCAAACAATTATTGACTAAAGGATTTAAAAGATGAGTACTAGTTTTAGAACATTTGAATTAGCAGATGACAATCTGTCTGCTAATGACGAAACAACTTTAACGATTGTGTTTGATACAATCGTTTTAGACTTTGATATTAATGATTTACTCCTAACTGGTGTAATCGTTAATGATTTTGCTACAACTGACAATGGACAAAGCTGGACTGGAACAGTGACAGCTTTACCTGATTTTAACGGACCTGCTAGAATAAGAATACAAGCTAATGAATATCTTAATGGCGAGACTCTTGAACCAGGTAACCGGTTTGATTTAGATTTCAATGTCGATACCACGCCGCCATTAGAGCCAGTTATTGAGCTTCCTGAACCGTCTGGACCAAATGGTGAGTACAATATTGGAGACGCCAATCCAGATGGTACGGTAACAGCGACCATAACGCTACCAACCTCAGACAATGAGTTTGAAACTACCAAACCTGGTGATATTCTAACCGTTAACGGTGTAGACTATCCGATTACTCAAGATATGATTGATAATGGGTTTGAGGTGGATGTTCTACCCGGACAACCAGTTATAGCTTCTATTACTGACGCAGCTGGTAATACTGGTACTGCCACCGATGTACCCGTAGCAGATGCAGATCTAATTGCGCCAGAAGCACCAACTGTCATCATTACAGAAGATGCTAATAACGATGGTAACATCAGCTATATTGAAAACGAAACGGATACAACGGATCAAGAAGGCAATATAAATTATCTTGTTACTGTCAGTCCAGATGCGGTAGTAGGTAATATTTTAACAGTGAATAGTGAAGAAGTTATTATAACTGAAGATATCATTAATAATGGATATCAAGCAAGCTTGCCACCAGTTGACGGACAAACTATTGAAGTTACAGCGACAGTTACTGATCAGGCGGGTAATGTATCCTCTGTAGCGACAGATACTGCCATTGTTGATTTAACGATTCCAGATGCAGACCCAATTTACCTATGGCATTTAGGATATAACCTAAATGATACTCAAGGTCCTTCTGACCATCGCGGTAAGTCTGGTGGAAAGTATGGCACTGATATCAATTATGACACAGGTATTTTAAATGACTATATCTATATTGGTTATGATGGCGTAGATGATCAAGGCAGCCTTATCGAATCACGTTGGGATGGCGATTTTGAAAGAGATATCGGTGATGGTAATACCGTATGGAAGATGGAAACTTATGCTGGTAATGACGTTGTACATATACGTGATGATCAAAATGGGTATACGGTAGCTTTATTGGGTAGTGGTAATGATACATACTATGTTCAAGGCGCATTAGATTCTAATCTTTATCAAGCTCAAAGTAACCCTGAAGCGCGTAGCTTTATCTTTACCGAAACTGGCGATGACACAGTAGTCATTGGTGGCAATGGAGAGGGCGAAGTTACTGGTTGGGGTGTTGATGGAGGTCGTATTTTCACAGGCAGTGGCAATGATGATGTGACCGTTTATGGTACCGTGGATGACGGCGGTGTCATTGATCTAGGTGCCGGTCGTAGCGATTATGCTAGCAGTAATACATTTGACGCAGCCAGCTCAATTGATGATGAAAGTGATTTCAATACGTTGAGCATTTCGAACAATATTGGTAGTGTTGCTGCTTATGATTTTGGTCATGTCTTTGGTGGGTTAGGTAACGATAGCGTGACCGTTGAGAATAATGTCCTCGGCTATAGCGTGATCGACCTAGGTGATGGAGCCAATACTATTAATATTGGTAACGATCTCTCTGGTAGAGCTCAAGTTCTAACAGGTAGTGGTGATGATACGCTTAACATAGCTGATGACATTCAATCCTATGCACAAGTTAATTTAGGTGATGGTAATAATATCATTACTATCGGCAGTTACGTAAAAGGAAACAGTACTATAACTACTGGTAGTGGTGCTGACCAATTGGATATTGCTCAATCTATCGGAGATCGTGCTTCAGTTTATTTAGGCGATGGTAATGATACCGTTACCATAGCGGATAATATTAACTATCAATCTAGTATAGATCTAGGCGCAGGGGATGATAAACTTTCTCTCACTGATATGAATGGTAATAGTCATATTGATGCTGGTGTAGGCGATGATGTTATAAATCTAGATACCATGCATTTCTATTCTTCAATGTTGTTGGGTGATGGTGATGATAGCTTATCTATTAATGGCATGCACAATAATAGCCAAGTTGATGCGGGTGCCGGTAATGACACTATTGCTTACTCTGGTGGGAAACTCAACGGATTTATAGCTGGGGGAGAGGGTATTGATACTTTGCAACTGACGTATGATGAAGATGATAGCTTGGTTAGTAGTTGGCTACATGAAACTAATGTCTCTTCTAAAGACTTCAGCGGCATTGAACTTATTGAAATGACTGGTCAAAATGCTGTTGATATCCGTTTTGAAGATTTAATGCAGGATGCGACTCGTGAGGGTGCGTTATATATTCAAGGCAATGACTTAAGTAAAGTAGATTTAGGGTCTACTAACTGGAATAGTGATGGTGCGGACAGGGCGAAATTTGATGATGCTACCACTGATGGTACTTGGGAGATAACCTCGAGTACAGTTGTAGAGGGCATCAACTATGATATTTACCATCATTCAGCTGCTGTTGATAATTCGCACGACGTTTATATTGAGCAAGGAATAGTTGTGATCTAACTATTTTGATACAGCCAGTTTTTGACGTGTAAGATGAATACTTATTACTCATTAAAATCTGGTTACGTTAAAAGTAAACCATTTATAAAAGCACTTCTAGTACAGCTAGGAGTGCTTTTTTGTGCAAGGATATTCAAGGCAACATCGCTCATAATTATCACTCCATAGTCAGCGAACTACTAAACGGTTACGGCGTTAACCACGTTAAGTCTACTCCCGTATTACTGGCTACTTGCACTCGATTGTCTGGTAACCATTTTAGACTTCTTTGACTATATCACTCTACCTATAAAGCACTAATTTTCTATTTATTTAGCTTAAAGCTCTATACATAATTATATATCTTAGGGGTTTATTCAATCAGTTTTTATAATGCATCTTCTAATTAAACCAAATAACTACTTGAATATACTGCACTTATAAGAATCATTTATCAGATACAATTATATTAATTTGTAAGATGTAATGCTTTGATAATTATATAGTTATCTAAAATTTTAAATAATATGTAAAAATTTTTCTTTAATAATTTCCAACTCATTAATTTATTACGATTAATGAATTTATTAGATTTACTAACTCTTTAATTAACTATAATTTATATTATGTATGTATTCTTTTTTATAAATTTTATTGATTGTTGGTTTTAATCTATTATAATGATTATGTAGTAGTTGAGTTTTTAAGTTTATTATAGGTTAATTTTCACCTTTAAATTGCCATGTTAGTTATTAACATTGACTTTTCTTACTTTAATAATAAACCTATATGCATTGATCCATTGTTGCTTATACCCCTTTAATATAATGGCTTACATATAGATTGTTGTTCTAGTCATTAACTTCATTTACTTCATTAGATTAAATAGGGTTTATAAGATGATATAAATTGGTTACAGAAATATAGTGATGTTAAATTAAATAAAATTTTTAATATATCAATTAATTGATTATAATCCTCAAAGTTTTTAATTCAATATAATTTCAAATAACCATTTATAAACTATAATTTTATTTTTAATGTTTAATTATTAAGACTTTATTTTTATGAAATAAAGATTAATAAAATCAGTATTTATGAAAGGTATTATAGGTTGTTTTAAATATTCTATGGCTATTTAATTATTTTATATAACTTTTATAAAACAATTAAAACAACCCATAACACTTTTACGTATAGAGATTAAACACAACTAAGGATGACACCAATGAAATACATTCAAGCCAAAAGACATCTTCGGACCTGTAGCCTAGTCACCTCCCTATGGGCGATTATGTTTGGAATAGGGTACACAGCAACAGCAGAAGACAGCATGCGTCAAGTAGACCATATAGGCTGGCACAAAACGGGTGACACCGCTTTTCAACCCATGAATGCCAGTGAACTAGCGGCAAATGAAACCAACCTCATCTTTGTACGTCCCCTAGACAACGACGGACTACAAACCAGTGCCAATATCGCCATTGACGGCCGATTCCAAGTCAGTCTACAACCAGGGCACTACTCACAAATACGTTACTGCAGTGGACAACACAACATCAGTGTCGCACCAACCGGACTTAAAACAAACGATCTCACCAACGCCTTTAGTCATCTCGTTGAATTCACCCCCCAAGAAAACTACTACATATACATTGACATTGATGACGCCACAGGCACACCGACGTTAAGCAAGCTTGAAGAAAGCGCCGCGCAGCAAATACTAAGCACCCAAAGCGAACAAACCCATCAAATCAGCCGTGTTGTTCGCGACTGTCCAGAGATAGTTGAGCCTGAGCCGCCGATTGTCATTGAAATAGACGAACCAATAAACCTAAAAGTATTGTTTGAATTTGACAAAGCCGTCATTCAGCCTGTATTCAACCCCCGCATCGAAGCGGTTGCAGACTATATGAAGAAATATCCAGACACCAGCACCGTCATTGAAGGTCACACCGACAGTATCGGAACAAACAGCTACAACATGGACTTATCAAAACGTCGCGCTGAAGCCGTTAAAAAAGAATTGGTTATGAAGTATGGCATCGCACCAAACCGATTAAGCACAGTAGGCTACGGAGAAAGCAGACCAGTAGACACCAACGCCACATCCGAAGGTCGTTACAACAACCGCCGCGTCGTTGCCACCGTAAGTGCTACTGAAGAATAAAGACACACTCAAAAATAAAAAGCGAATCCAAGGAATACAAAATGAAAACGATAATTGTAAAAGTAAATGATGCCGTACAAAGCATAGCCGAACATCAAGTTGTCACCAAAGACGGACAACCAACCGTCATCAAAGCCACAAACAAAGTAAACTATGAACTTATCGACACCTCGACGGGCCGAGCACCAGATCACATCATCACCAAACGTGTCGGTAAAGACTTACACGTATCCATAGAAGAAACCGGCCAAGACAGCGACCTTATAATAGAAGGTTATTATGACGAGGCTGAAAGTGCGCTCATAGGACTAGCAGAAGATGGCAGCTACTACTACTATGTACCAGATACCGGTGAAGTAGAAGACTTTGTCACAGAACTGGCCGCAGGTGACAG
>NZ_JBXYJH010000029.1:0-5233 GCF_057396215.1 Psychrobacter sp. CX18
TTGGGCTGGATAGTGATTCTGAAACCAATCTGCTGTTTGATGATACGCCACATAAGCTTGGGCTTCAGTGGTCAGTCAATACGCAGGATAAAGCCAATGCCAGTACACCGACATCAAGTGATAAGGGTGTGTTCTCCCCAAGTGAGCATGTGATAGAGCTGGGTGTACTGCGTCACCGCTTTGGTAATCATCAGTCTAGTATTCGTGGTGCTGGGTTTGAGGTGGCAAGTGATAAAGGTTTACAGCTGTCAGGGGATAATGGTGTTTTGTTATCGACGTTTGGGATACGCCATTCTCAAAGCCGTCATGAGTCAGCTTGGGTCAATGATGCGGGGGCTCGTCAGCTGGATATAGGCTATACGCTATCTGATAGTTATAGTGAGGCGAAGCAAGGTCATTTGCAGTCGTCTCAAGATGTAGATGCGCAGATAAAAGCGTTTAAAGAGACGGCTCAGGTTATTGATGAGACGCTCGGTGTGGAGACGCTTGGTGCGCCTGATGTGATGCTGGTGAGCAAAGACAGTCTGTTGGCATCAAGCCGAAACACGCTGTTTACGGCTAAGAGTGTGGTTAGACAGTCTGGGTTAACTCAGTCGGATATGGTGGGCGGTAGTTATCAGCTACTTGGCGATACGTTAACGTCTCTTGCAGGTGTGTCTGGACAAGCATCTAAGTCAGGCTTTCATGTGAGTGCAAATACTAAGCCGCTGGCGATACAGGCGCAAGGCGGTGAGTTACAACTGCATAGCCAACAAGGGTTGATGATAGGTAGTGAGTCGGGTGAGGCGCATGTGACCTCTCCGACTCGTATTAAGGTACAAACTAGCGGCGGGGCATCGTTAACGATTGATGAGAGCGGGGTTAAGTTTGTGTGCCCAGGGACGATTAAGATTCAGGCGGTTAAGAAGGGGCTGGTGGGTGGAGGTATATCTCAGACCAAAGTACTACAATTTGCTGATTCTGTCATCGAGCGAAATAACTATTTAGTTGATAACGATACTGGTAAAGTATTAAAAAATCGCCGTTATCGCCTGATAGATGCATTAACGGGTGATGTAATATTAGGCCAATCTGATCGCTCTGGTAGAGTGGATAAACCTCAGCCAGATGCCATGCTTGAAATTTTACCTGAGAGGGGTCGTACTTACTCTCAAGATATAGGTGCTGTTCCACCTTTATTAGTTGAAGAAAACGTTGCATCAGCAGCTAGTAAAAACAAAGGTAAAGTTTTAACAGCAAAGGACATAAGTACAGAGAAAAAAGTGATAGAGGCTTTAAAAATGAAGAATGCAAGCTTCAAAACAGATTACAATAAGTATATCAAAGATGGCAAAAAGTTAAATTCAGTTCCTATTGTTCCTGATGGTGCTAAACTCATTACATTCAAAAATTTACTAAAATTAAAACCGAATACAGGTAGTACTAGTAAGTATAAATATATCAATGGATTTGGAAGCCACGAAAACAATTTTCATAAAACTATTAAAAAGCTTTTAGATGGTGGCTATCTACCCAATCAATATTTCTATATTTTTGCTCATGCATCAAGTTCAATTCTACAGGTAGGTAGTAACATTATTAATATCAACCAACACAATACTGTATCTAAAAAGAAGATAGCCGTTAGTACATTTGTTGAAAAGCTAATTAGGGAGCAAGGCTACATAAAAAACAAAACTCTGGTACTTGTTTCTTGTAATGCTGGTAATGGTACGTCAAAGACCATTGGACAATACCTGTCTGAGCATAAAGATATTGGTACCGTTTATGCGCCAACTTCTTTAACTTGGTATTCAACTAATCCGAACGTGTATAGCTGTGCAAGATGGAAAAAGGGTGAAGTTCAGAGTGCAGAGCGTAGAATGTTAGGACATTTTAGAGTTTTTAATAGTGCCATCATTATATAAGGTAAATAAGCTGTGTATCGACATATATTACTGATAATAGCAACTATTATATCCCTCTCAATCTTAAGCGCTTGTGACAAATTCATTAAAGTGACTGAGGAAGTAGAAATGTACAATAATAACGACTCGTCATCTAAAAATACAACTGCGAAAACTTTTACAGAGATTCGCGAAGAGCTTAAACTACCTGTTGATCAACCTTTAAGCTACGAAGAAGCATTAAGTCTAAGAGCCAGTAACATTAGTCTTATGAATGAAGATGAGAATAAGCTGGCTTTATTAGAACAATATGCTAAAGATCCGAATGAGAAAAATGCTCGATATGTATGGGCAGTTTATCAAACGTGGCATGAACAGGAACAAGATATAACGAACTCGGGGTATCAAACCATATTTAAGTTAGCCAAACAGGGTCAACCGTATGCATGTGCGGATTTATATGTTTGGAGTTTCAATTACTCTGACAAGTTTTTCAAAGATGTTCTTAAAGTCAGTAAAAAGGAAATTCTTCAAATCCAAGAGTTCTGCTTTGAAAAAGCATTAGAGATTAATGCCAATGAGATCAAACAAGTCTATATCGAAGATTTTTTTTCAGACCATATAAATGATAATGATTTTAAGAAACTTTCTCCACAGCTTATGCAAAACGCTGATAGAGCAAGACTATACAAGGTAAAAGAATACCTGTTAGATTATTTATTCTATTGGACAAATGATTTTTACGGTGATGTGCCATCCAACAACTTAGCAGAGCTTCGTAAAGCTTATCAATATCTACAGATACTGGTCTATGATCCATACGGTTTTGATGCAATTGAAGCCTGTGCTTGGCTCAAATATTTTCAAGAAGATATCCTACCTTATATTGAAGAACATGATCTACCCGACACGATAGTTTGGGAAGACAACTTAGTGCCTTTAATGAACAATATAGAAAATAAACTTAGAAATGCACAGCTCGATCAGCAACGCTGCCATGATCGATACCTTGAAATTAGAGATACTCCGCGCGATAGCGAAGCTAAGTCTCGAAACTTTTATTAGCTTATACTCCATCAGCTTTAGTAATAAAAGCATTAGAGGATATGAATAGCGATTACAAAACTTTAATATCTAAAGGCTCAAGTTCAGAAGAAGCTTTTGAAAGAATCATGTCGGTTGATGAAAAATTATTCTAGGAGTATTTTATGAGATTTGTATTTGCTATATTTTTAGTTTTTATGTGCAGTTGCATCTCAGTACACTCCAAAGACTCAAAGTATAAAATATTAATTAATGGCAATGAAGAATGTAAATATGACTATGGTGAGGAAGATTTTTGTAGCAATGATAATTTAATATTTTATAACAATACTGATAAAACTGTAAATTTTGATCGTGATAAGGTTTTAGTTGTACCTGAGAACAATTTTGGTTATATAGTAGTTATAAATCCAAAAAATAATGTAGTTTATCCTTTCAAATACTTAGTTAATTATAAGACATTAACTTTTGATAAAGATTCTAACGAATTCTGTATAGATGGAGATATATCTACATATCGAGACGAAGATAGTGGATACTTATGTTTTAAGTTTACAAAAATGTATTTTGAACAAATATATAACATTAAATAATATATTCAATAGATAATGAACCGCCCCGACTATATCGGAGAGTTGATTGCTTGAGTCAGGCAGCTTTGTCTGACTCAATAAGACTATCATAGTATCGTCTCTCAAACTCAAAAGGCGACACATAACCAATCGTACTATGCAAACGTGTTTTGTTAAACCAATCGACCCATTCAAGAGTTGCTAATTCAACATCGCTCACACCTTGCCACTGCTGTTTTAAATACTCAATCACCTCCGTTTTATAAAGCCCGTTAACCGTTTCAGCTAATGCATTATCGTATGAATCACCTGTCGTGCCAACAGATGCAATAACGCCAGAATCAGCCATCTTATCCGTATAGCGAATGGATAAATACTGAACACCTCTATCACTATGATGGATCACATCTTTTGGGTTGTTTCTGTTTGCAATTGCTTGATTTAACGCTGCCATCACCATATCGGTGTTCATACGATTAGACACCTTCCAGCCAACAATACTACGGGCAAACACATCAATGATAAAGGCGGTATATACCCAACCACTCAGCGTTTTAACGTAGGTAAAGTCAGCCACCCATAGCTGGTTCGGTCTATGGGCATTAAAGTTACGATTAACTAAGTCGTCTGCCCGTATTTGATCATCACGAGACTTAGTGGTTATCTTACCTTCACCTCGCCAAGTACCCTGCATGCTATGCTGACGCATTAACCGCTCTACAGTGCAGCGTGCAGGATGTATACCCTCTGCCTTCATCTGTTTCCAGACTTTACGAGCGCCATAACGACACTTACTTTGGGTCCAAATACGTTTAATCTCATTAAGATAGAATTCATCATGACAACTACGCTGTGAACGTTTCTCCGGATTGTCGTTTAAGTCTTTTATGCGGTAGTAGGTTGATGAGGCAATTGGTAATATTTCACAGATTGGCTTGACCCCATATTGGTGCTTGTGGTCGTCAATAAAATCAATCATTACTTGGTTGGGCGGTCTATTTCCGCCTGGGCGAAAAAAGCGGCGGCTTTCCTTATGATCTCATTAGCTTGCTTTAATTCTCTGTTCTCACGTTCAAGATCTTTGATACGCTCGGCTTGGCTTTGAGCTTGAATCTTTGCAGGAATGGTTTTATCAATGTGCTTTTTATGCCATGATCGTAGGGTCTCAGGCGTGCAACCTATCTTTGGCGCTATGGCTTTGATGGCTGACCATGTGGATGGGTAGTCGTCTTTAGCTTCAATTAGCATACGGACGGCTCGCTCTTTCATTTCAGGGGTATAGTTTCGTGTTTTCATTGTCGTATTCTCTCAGAAAGTTGAGTCTCCGACAATCCCGGGGCGTTTCATAAAGTATTTTTGGAGATTATTCATAGCACAACAAAGCGATATAATTTTAGTTAGAATGCCTGACAGCCTAAATTACAATAAAAACAATATAAAAGTAGCATACTCATTTTCTAATACTAAAAGACGCTATACTAGTCCAGGACATTTAGCATGTTTCATTGGAGCACTAGCAAGCACTGGTATAAAAACGATCTCAACCGGAAGTTGTTTTAAAGAAGGGACAGGCTTTCCAAGTTATTCACATAATAATGGTAGAATGAGCTATGCTGAAAAAACCGTAGATAAAAACTTGGTAAACTAAGGAAGACAATTAGGAGTTTACCATGACAAAGAAAGCTAAAAGATACAGTGAAGAATTTAAAGCAGAAGCGGTCAAAGCAATAG
>NZ_JBXYJH010000030.1:0-4556 GCF_057396215.1 Psychrobacter sp. CX18
TGACCCCTGCTGTCAAATCCGTACACCTAAACTTGGGAGATTTTAATCAGGCAGCTTGACGATAGAAATCCATCCAAACTTGTCTTGGCGATCTCATACCTAAACTCTGCTGAATCCTGACTTGATTGTAATCTAACTCAATATATTTCAAGATGCTGTTGATTGCTTCAAATCGAGTTTTATAATTATGATGATATACCAGCTCATTCTTTAAAACGCCCCAGAAGCTCTCTATTGGCGCATTGTCATAACAGTTACCTCTCGCACTCATAGATCCTTTAAAACCGTGTTTAGTGATCATTTTGCGATAATCATCGCTGCAATACTGACTACCTCTATCTGAATGCACAATAAGTCCTTGGCTAGGTCTTTTATCTTTGATTGCTTTATTTAAGGCCTTACAGACTAAATCAGTCTTCATGCGTTTATCGATAGCGTAGCCAACCAGTTCTTTGGTATACAAATCTTTAACGCCTGCCAAATAAAGCCAGCCCTCATCTGTCCAGATATAGGTGATATCACTGACCCAGACACAATTAGGACGATTAACGCCAAACTTCTGTTTAAGCAGGTTAGGATAAACACGCTTGTTATGCTCTGAGTCCGTTGTCACTTTAAAGCGCTTATGACGTCTACATTTGATACCATGTTCTTCTTTGATACTACGTACCATATACTTGCTGACATCGTGTCCTTGTTCATTTAGGTGAGCATGCAGACGCTCATAGCCATATCGTTCTTTGGTCTTCCTGTGCGCAGCTTTTACAAGCAGCTCACAGTGATTGCGATGTATTTGCTGAACACTGATGTCACGCTTTTTCCAGTCATAGTAGCTTGATGGTTTGATATCAAGGTTTTTGCACATGGCTGTGATACTAAATTCATATTTGTGATGGTCAATAAAGGCGTACCTTACTGATCGTGTTTGGCAAAGTACGCCGTAGCCTTTTTTAATATCTCTCGCTCTTCTTGTGCTATTTTTAGTTCACGCTTTAAACGCTTAATTTCTTCAAGGGCTGAAACAAGCTCTGGATCGTATTGCTTAGTACCTTTGAGTTTGCCTTGATTGGCTTTTCGTTGCCAATTGGCTAGTGTCTGCATTGGTAGCCCTAAATGCCTTGCTGTGGCACTGACATTGCCACCATTATTCTCTATTGCTTTGACCGCTTCTGCTTTAAATTCTTCACTGTATCTTTTAGCTTTCTTTGTCATGGTAAACTCCTAATTGTCTTCCTTAGTTTACCAAGTTTTTATCTACGGTTTTTTCAGCATAGCTCAAAGCTATCACCAGATTCAATATTTACGAGTCTCACTTCACTATGTGGTGCCTCAGCATTAAACCCATCTTTGGTAGATAAGCTAAAACACTCGGTGATGCTATATAACATGCCAGCCATACCGGTTTTATTATAATCTGACATCTGGGCTTGCCTACCTTTTGCTTGCATTTGCTCATCGAGCAAATCATTGAGCATATTTTGATCTCGAGTTAGACACTCCCAATGTGTCGACCCTTTTACAAGTCTATACACACGGCTATCACCGACATGTGTTATTTTGCCTTCAGTTATTCCCTCTTCAATGCTCACTTCAAGCAGCGCCAGCGTTGACGCAGCACCATAGCGTTTAACACTATGCTTAGTTTCGCTGACCACGTTATGGATATCGGCAGTAGTAAGTGGTTGTTGTCTATCGATCAGGGTTTTGATGGCTTTTACGACGGCTTTTGAACAATGTTGAGAATAATTAGAGCTAGAAACGCCATCAGATACGGCCAAACATAGAGGTAGCCGAACAGGCGTTACTTCTGTCATGCCCAGTGTTTCTTGATAATAGTCGTCAACAAAGAAGAACGCGTCTTGTTGACGGTTATTAATGGCCTTACCTTGAAACGTAATAGCACACGCCTGACCTACAATTTTTGTGCAACCCGAATGAGCTTTCATAAAAGCATCCATTTAATGTCTATGCATTAAATTATAGCCTACAACCTTTAAGATTATTCTCTAGGTTGATATTTATTGACATTTTTTTTAATACTTAAAGATATGAATCACTCAGGTAAAGAGGTTAATATTGCATAAACTTGCATTTAAGAAAATTAATTGTAAATTCACTTCAAACCTCAATTTTAGTCTTGCAAAACAGCTTTTAATTTAAGTGAACTGGCTAATAACCCATAATAAAGCACTATTAATTAAAACCCCTTAAGCGTTCAGGCTTTTACTGCTTTCACATGAAGCAGACCAGCTCCTCTGCAACAATCTATAAATCTAATATTGCTAGTCCAAAGCTGAAAAAAATAACTAAAAAGTCTGCCTGTAAATACTCTCCACTACTAAAGTTCTTTGTTCATTCCATGCTGGTAACTAATGATAAATTACCGATTAAAAAATAGAATACTATTTAATCACTTAAACAAGTGGTGCTAAATCAGAAATAGTAACAAGACCCAATAGCTTTTCAGTCTCCTTACCGTTATGTGTAATAAAGAGCACATCAAGATTTCGTCCTTTTTCACCTATATGCTTAATAAAAAGGTCATGAGCTTCATAGATAGACGTATCTCTAGAGATGAATTTATAGTTATTCTTAAACTCAATATCTGGCATTAACTTTTTAACCGTAACATCGTCTATTATGATGGTACCTTTTTCTCCAACTTCAGATGCCAGCCAGCGCGATATCGTATTATTATTAATTAATTCAATAACACTACCGTTTGAGTCAAGTACTGGAAACTGAGAAAACGAGTTTTGCTTCATAATCTTTAAGATGCCATTAATGTAATCTTCCTCATACGCCCCTAATACATCAAACTGAAACTCAGGTATAACCTTTACGGGGTTGGTTATATTTTCATATATTTCACTAATCCTTGATACTGTCATTTCATGAGGCTCTGCAATAGTTTTGTCATCTATCTTAGGAGTATGTACTATTGCGTTCCTTAACATCGCAAATGAAAGTAATTCATCTTTAAATTTTAAAACAGCCTTATCTTTTGAGTTTCTTACCTTTTTACTAAAACTTTCATTGTATCCACTTCCAGAATCCTTGTTAAGAAATTGCTCAATCTTGTTGAATATATCAACGAATTTTTCAGAGTTAGTCATTATGTATTCCCTCTATAAATGTTAAGATACTTGAACCCAAAAAAACTGGACTTAGAGAAATCATTTAAAACTATAAACACAGGCAACATTAACCTTGATTAGCTTTAGCTTCAAATTAAATCAGAACCGATTTAGAGTTCGGTATATAAAATTTAATAAAACTGAGCTATGCTGAAAAAACCGTAGATAAAAACTTGGTAAACTAAGGAAGACAATTAGGAGTTTACCATGACAAAGAAAGCTAAAAGATACAGTGAAGAATTTAAAGCAGAAGCGGTCAAAGCAATAGAGAATAATGGTGGCAATGTCAGTGCCACAGCAAGGCATTTAGGGCTACCAATGCAGACACTAGCCAATTGGCAACGAAAAGCCAATCAAGGCAAACTCAAAGGTACTAAGCAATACGATCCAGAGCTTGTTTCAGCCCTTGAAGAAATTAAGCGTTTAAAGCGTGAACTAAAAATAGCACAAGAAGAGCGAGAGATATTAAAAAAGGCTACGGCGTACTTTGCCAAACACGATCAGTAAGGTACGCCTTTATTGACCATCACAAATATGAATTTAGTATCACAGCCATGTGCAAAAACCTTGATATCAAACCATCAAGCTACTATGACTGGAAAAAGCGTGACATCAGTGTTCAGCAAATACATCGCAATCACTGTGAGCTGCTTGTAAAAGCTGCGCACAGGAAGACCAAAGAACGATATGGCTATGAGCGTCTGCATGCTCACCTAAATGAACAAGGACACGATGTCAGCAAGTATATGGTACGTAGTATCAAAGAAGAACATGGTATCAAATGTAGACGTCATAAGCGCTTTAAAGTGACAACGGACTCAGAGCATAACAAGCGTGTTTATCCTAACCTGCTTAAACAGAAGTTTGGCGTTAATCGTCCTAATTGTGTCTGGGTCAGTGATATCACCTATATCTGGACAGATGAGGGCTGGCTTTATTTGGCAGGCGTTAAAGATTTGTATACCAAAGAACTGGTTGGCTACGCTATCGATAAACGCATGAAGACTGATTTAGTCTGTAAGGCCTTAAATAAAGCAATCAAAGATAAAAGACCTAGCCAAGGACTTATTGTGCATTCAGATAGAGGTAGTCAGTATTGCAGCGATGATTATCGCAAAATGATCACTAAACACGGTTTTAAAGGATCTATGAGTGCGAGAGGTAACTGTTATGACAATGCGCCAATAGAGAGCTTCTGGGGCGTTTTAAAGAATGAGCTGGTATATCATCATAATTATAAAACTCGATTTGAAGCAATCAACAGCATCTTGAAATATATTGAGTTAGATTACAATCAAGTCAGGATTCAGCAGAGTTTAGGTATGAGATCGCCAAGACAAGTTTGGATGGATTTCTATCGTCAAGCTGCCTGATTAAAATCTCCCAAGTTTAGGTGTACGGATTTGACAGCAGGGGTCA
>NZ_JBXYJH010000031.1:0-4549 GCF_057396215.1 Psychrobacter sp. CX18
TCACCATCCTATCTTGCTGAGTGGTTGACAGCATCTCACCCATAGAGCGATGAACCAGTAACTCCTCACTGACGTAACCACTATCAGCGGCGCTGTCTATCAAGGTATAGGGAGTTTGTTGATGCGTAGTAGAAGTTTGCTCTTTGGTAATGGCCTCAAGCTGAGTCTTAATCTGATTATGACTATTAACCTGACGACCTAAACCTGTGGCAAGCTGGGTTAAGCGCTCGCTTAGATGCTGACCACCAAGACTGGTTTGAGTGAGGGTAGGGGTATGCTGCTCACTAAAATAATTACTTAATGCAATTTGCTAAAGAGAGATTTTATTTTAATAGATTCATAGTTTTTTATAACTTGACCAATGCCGAATGTCTCTTTGACCACTACACTTCACGTTTGGTATCTGTATATTCAATGGGATCGGAAAGATGCATAGAGGAATTCACTGGTCATTTATTATATGATTCAGTAAATTCAAATACATAGATTTGTATCTTCACATTTTATCCAACCCTCAACTTCTTTATTATTTTTAGTATAAGTTATTTCAAGCCAACCTGAATCAATACGATTCACGGTAAATGAAGTACCCTCAATTAATAATAGATTACTATCGAAATAGTAGCTTGGCCCATCTTTTAATATAGTATTACTTGTCGTATACCCTCTAACGGCTTCACCATCTATCCAATTTTCAAAAAACTTTGATTTTAAAACTTTTTCAACTGTTGACTTTTCTTTGAAAAAGTATGAATTTAATACTTCATTTGTATTATAGTTAACTAAAATGCCTCCTGATCCAAAGAAGGTGCTTATTTTTTTATCGTATTGACACTGATAATTGATATCACATTTATATGCAAGCGTTGTATAGTACTTTCCCCAATTAATATATGGATGCTCGGCATCTCTATAATCTTCATCATATGAGATGCCTACAATAATATAAGACCGACCTTGAATTTTATGAGTAAAAGTATAATTTAATTTTGGAATATCATTAGGAAGTTCAATTGTATCTAAAAGATAAGCATCACCTTTACTATCTGTAAGGAATATCTTGAGACTGTCATTTTCTTCCAATGTGGTTATATCATGACTGATCTGATTTATTTTAATATCAGTGATGTTAGTGTAACAATTAGATGAACAGGATATTGATGAGATAAAGAATGATAATAAAGCAACTTCAATAAATTGTTTCATTTACATGCTCCATATGCAGTTACAAATTTAGTCCCTATAGACTTTTTAGCTTTTTTTCTTTCTGCCAGTTTCATGCTGCCCCCATTCACAAGCCTCGTAACTTTGGTAGTTACCGAATCGCTTTGAAAATCTGATGTATCTAGAGTAGTTTCTTCTAAAATCTTTCCATTTTTTTTATCCTTCCAAAACCAAGTAGCGGTTTCTAATGCTATGTCTAAATTAGTCTCTAATAAAGTAGGCATCTCTACAATATTAATACCTGTATCTTCAGTAAAACTTTTATACTGAGCAAAATGAGTAAAGTGCATAAACCCCCTACCTCGATAATCGTTTTGAGGGTATTTTTCATTACCATATAAATGAAAGCCATATGCTTGATCATTAGCTAACAAGTTATCTCTAATATAATTAATTCTCTGTTGCCGAGTATAATGACCTAAATTCTTTCTATCGAAACCATTATCAATAGCTGTTCTGGAAATTGCATAAATTTGTTCAACCGTCCTAGTCCTCGTAGTATAATAAAGACTTTCTCTCAAAGTTGTAAATTCATTAGTTTCAATCTGCGATTGTGCAAGAAAGTTCACTAAATCTCGACAGGTATTTGCATTATACTTTTTTAAATAAAAAGGTAGTTTCAGCAAAGCTGATATAAATTTAGAACTCATGTTCGACTTGATGCTTTTTATAAATTCTTCATCAATGCTGATTGATTGTCCACATTTACTACACTTTATGACTTCTCTAGTAATATTAACGGTTGTTACATCTAAATCTTTTTGAGTAGTAGTCTTAGATAAATATTGCTCGTCATATGGTAAATCACCAGGACGATCTTTAAATGTACTCATTATATACTCTCCATATTATTGATTAGCAAATGAACTTTAATTTCCTGCTCAATTGAAGTACGTAAAATCTCTGTATATCCATCAACATCAGTCGTACCCTCAGAAACCTCACCTGTTTTTTCAGCCTGAGCAATATAATCCACATAGCTATAGGGTAAATCATCATCATCTACAAATCTAAACTGAGCACTATACTTATCTAACTTCAAATGTGCCTTTATCTCATCAGGCTTAGCACTAAAGAACGTTTGTGTTTTACCCTCATCATCAGTCACACCCTCATAAGTCTCTTGAGTTCGTTCATTAATCGCAACATAAGGTGTATTCGCATAAGCAATATCGTCATCGTCAGTAAACTTAAACTGTGCTTTATAAATAGCGCCAGCAATAAACTCAGGCAACCCATCAAGCCCCAGCCCATCAAACCCACCACTCGCCGGATTATGCTTACCCGCCTTTTCAATAAACTCATTGGCCTTAATCGTAATATCCCCGCCTTCAAGCGTAATACTTGCTGAGCCTGCATGAATCGTCACCTTATTACTCGCCGCAATCTCAACCTCTTTAGTTGAAGACGATATATTCACATCCTGCTTAGCGGTTGCCTCAAGTCGTCCTGTATGCGCCGATACCATGATATTGTCTTTCGCATTGGTCATACTCACACTACCATCTGCCACAAGGGTCGTTGACTCACCGCTCACCTGATGATGCCCCTTACCACTGCTCACCATCCTATCTTGCTGAGTGGTAGATAACATCTCACCCATAGAGCGATGAACCAGTAAATCTTCACTGACGTAACCACTATCAGAAGCGCTGTCTATCAAGGTATAAGGAGTAGTGTGATGTGTGGTTTGGGTTTGCTCGTCAGTGATAGACTCAAGCTGAGTCTTAATCTGATTATGACTATTAACATGACGACCTAAACCTGTGGCAAGCTGGGTTAAGCGCTCGCTTAAATGCTGACCGCCAAGGCTGGTTTGAGTGAGCGTCGGGGTATGATGCTGATAATCATGCTTTGTGCTTTGGGCATAGGTTTGGGGTTGACTCGATATCACCATAGCCTGCCCAGTCTTCACACTCACTTGCGCATCGGTTGCGACATGAATACCGTCACGTTTACTAGACTCTGTAGCAGGGTGAATCACACCCATCTTAACCTTTGACTTAACGTGGCTGCTATTATTTGCTAACTGAGAATACGCCTGATCAGATCGGTGCTCAGTCACCCACTCGGATAACGCATCGTCTGCCTGATGCCGATAGCCACTTTCTACCGCTTTGTCATCATGACAAGCAAATAGGCTAGGGCGAGTGGTCGATAATAGACTGCCTGTATTGATTAAATGCTCACCATCACCAATAGACTGCACAAGCGTTTGATCATCCGCTCTATGCGTGAAGTGAGTGCCATAGTTCGCCCCTGCCTGTGCCTCAAGTCTTGATATAGGCTGAGCAGGGGTATCAAACAACATAAGCCGAGTAGGGGTCATATGATCACGACTGTCCGTGTCTGACTGATCTTCTGTGATGCCTGTCATAGGCGGCAATACTTGTTTGCGATATAGATGACCCACCCAAGGGGTGTCGGCTAATATCAAGCTTAACTGAGTCAGATGACTGCCTGCCTCTAGATGTGAAGCATGACGCTCACGGTGGCGACGGCTTTGAGTCAGCCCTGTGATGTGGGTCAGGCTATTGCGTGCTAAGTGAGTCAGATGGGTGGCGCGGTAATGATCATTTAAGCGGTTATGACCGTCTAAGATAAAGGTATCTGCCACATTGGCATCAGTGGCGTATGCTAGGGCAGTATAGCGGTTATGAGCTGCCGTTAAGCTTTGAGCGATACTTTGAGCATCATCGATACTTTGGGTGTTTGTCACAGGAGCAAAGGCCGCTGGGGTGTCAATGGCTAGCTTGGCAGTAAAGACACTTGAGTCATAGACGGGCGTGGTGGCTGTGCGTTGCTCGGGATGTGACACTGCGGCGGTATTAAAGCGCTGAACATTGACTTGGCTAGGTAGGGCAGTAACACGATGCGTGATGGCAAGTACGGGGGCGTGAACCCGGTCATGCAGTGCGTGATGATAGCGTATCGCACCGATGTTATGACTGATATTGTCCGCTTCGCTGGGCGTACTACTGGTGATAACCAAGTGTGGCGGGGTGTGCTTAATTGTTTGGGTATGACGCAGATAGCCGGTTAGGCCCTGACGAGATAGACGTTCACAGATATGGGCCCAGTCGCTGAGTTGCCACTGGGTCATGCGTGCTGGGGTCCAGTCATGGCCGCTGTCATCTATGATGTCAACATCAATGGTAGATAGGCGCTGTGCAACCATACTCACCACATCGGTATGGGTGTCTATATGGGCACGGGCATGTTGATGCAGCGTTGAGGTGATGGGTTGGGCGATAAGGCGGTAGTAGCCATAGCTGCCTTCATGATCTATTTGACGTATGGCGGTGATATACAGGTGGCGATAGGC
>NZ_JBXYJH010000032.1:0-4485 GCF_057396215.1 Psychrobacter sp. CX18
GGTACTGCTGCGGTGACGGTGACGGTGTCTTCCGGATCGACATTGGTGCCTACGGTGTATTCGCCAAGCTCATTACCTGCTTGGTCGGTGATGGTCAGTACGTCACCTTCTTCAGCATCGGCTGGGACGACAACCTCTACTGATACTTGTGTTTTGTCTGTAAGCTCTTCGGCATTTAAGAAACCATCATCGTTACCATCTTCAGTGATGGTCACTAACGGTGCAGTGACTGGGGCTGTGGTGTCTACAATGGCACTGTCTGAGCCTTCGGTGGTGTTATTTGCTGAGTCTGTTAGTACTGCGGTGACGGTTAGGGTCTCGCCTTCAGCAGGAACTTGCGGTTGTACTGTGACACTGCGGCCTGCTGTGATGTCGGTGCCCACTGTGAAGGTACCTAGGTCATTGCCGGCTTGGTCGGTGACACTCAAAGTGTCGCCAATCTCTACGCTGCTAGGTACTGTCACTTTAACGTCTACGGTTGTCTTGCCCTCAAGCTCTGCTGCATTTAGGAAACCGTCGTTGTTTGCATCGTCTGTGATTAAGACTGTCGGGGCATCTGGGTTGTTGGTGCTTATTGCAAGCGTTTCACTCGCTGTATTCGACTGGTTACCAGCAGGATCTTTGACAAACGCTTCAGTAGTAATCTGTGTGGTATCAGCAGTAATTGGTACTAAAACTTCAACATACCCATTAGTCAGTGCTTCAGGTGTGACTACAATCTCTTGCGGGTCACCCTCATTAATGGTCAATACCACTGTGTCACCAGCTTCTGTATTAGCAGGTAAGCTTACTCGCACTGGGGTGCTGTCTACACTATCACCATTTTCGGCAGTATTTAATGTGCCATCTTCATTGGTGTCTTCTGGGAAGCTAACAATGGGCGCACCGTTCTCGGTGGTGGTGTCGTCATCGTTATCGTCGGTGTCACCATCACCATCTACGTCGCCTGGAATACTAATGTCGATAGCCAAGGTTTCAGTAGCTGTATTCGACTGGTTACCAGCTGGGTCTTTGACATAGGCTTCAGCAGTAATGTTATCTGTGTCTGTAGTGACTGGTGCATCTACTGTCACATAACCATTTTCTAGGTCCTCTGCTGTGACAGGTACTTCTTGCTCTGTACCATTGATTATGACGACTACGGTGTCACCAACTTCTGTATTCGCAGGAGTGCTGATCTGTACAGGTGTGGTGTCTTTCGTTGTTCCGTTCTCAGCAGCGTTTAATATGCCATCACCGCTGGTGTCTTCTGGGAAGGTAATGATTGGCGCACCATTAACTGTGGTGTCATCATCATCGTCGTCACCTACAGTGCCATCATCGTTTGAGTCTCCTGGGATGCCAGTATCCACTTTAGCACTGTCTGTGCCTTCTGCTTCGTTCCCTGCAGGGTCTGCAAGAACAGCTGTTACTTCTAAGGTGTCGCCGTTAGCGGGTACTGCTGCGGTGACGGTGACGGTGTCTTCCGGATCGACATTGGTGCCTACGGTGTATTCGCCAAGCTCATTACCTGCTTGGTCGGTGATGGTCAGTACGTCACCTTCTTCAGCATCGGCTGGGACGACAACCTCTACTGATACTTGTGTTTTGTCTGTAAGCTCTTCGGCATTTAAGAAACCATCATCGTTACCATCTTCAGTGATGGTCACTAACGGTGCAGTGACTGGGGCTGTGGTGTCTACAATGGCACTGTCTGAGCCTTCGGTGGTGTTATTTGCTGAGTCTGTTAGTACTGCGGTGACGGTTAGGGTCTCGCCTTCAGCAGGAACTTGCGGTTGTACTGTGACACTGCGGCCTGCTGTGATGTCGGTGCCCACTGTGAAGGTACCTAGGTCATTGCCGGCTTGGTCGGTGACACTCAAAGTGTCGCCAATCTCTACGCTGCTAGGTACTGTCACTTTAACGTCTACGGTTGTCTTGCCCTCAAGCTCTGCTGCATTTAGGAAACCGTCGTTGTTTGCATCGTCTGTGATTAAGACTGTCGGGGCATCTGGGTTGTTGGTGTCACGAGTGGCTTCATCTGTGACGGGGCTACTGACGTTACCGGCAGGATCTTTGATGGTGGCTTCTACGTCAAGCTTTTCACCTTCGGCTGGCGCAGGCACTTTAACAATGACTTCACCGGCGTCTTTGTCTTCTTGGGTAATCTCTTTATCTACGCCGTTTACGGTGACGGTGTCACCCACTTCGGCATCTTCTGGTAGACCAACGGTGACAGGTACGTTGCCATCAGCATCAATCTCGTCTGCTGTGATAAAGTCATCGCCATTACCAATCTGTACGCTATCTGGTTGAGTCGGTGCTGTGGTGTCACGAGTGGCTTCATCTGTGACGGGGTTACTGACGTTACCGGCAGGGTCTTTGATGGTGGCTTCTACGTCAAGCTTTTCACCTTCGGCTGGCGCAGGCACTTTAACAATGACTTCACCGGCGTCTTTGTCTTCTTGGGTAATCTCTTTATCTACGCCGTTTACGGTGACGGTGTCACCCACTTCGGCATCTTCTGGTAGACCAACGGTGACAGGTACGTTGCCATCGGCATCAATCTCGTCGGCTGTGATAAAGTCATCGCCATTACCAATCTGTACGCTATCTGGTTGAGTCGGTGCTGTGGTGTCACGAGTGGCTTCATCTGTGACGGGGTTACTGACGTTACCGGCAGGGTCTTTGATGGTGGCTTCTACGTCAAGCTTTTCACCTTCGGCTGGCGCAGGCACTTTAACGATGACTTCACCGGCGTCTTTGTCTTCTTGGGTAATGACTTTATCGACGCCGTTTACGGTGACGGTGTCGCCCACTTTGGCATCTTCTGGTAGACCAACGGTGACAGGTACGTTGCCATCAGCATCAATCTCGTCTGCTGTGATAAAGTCATCGCCATTACCAATCTCTACGCTATCTGGTTGAGTCGGTGCGGTGGTGTCTTTAGGAGTTTCATCATCGTCACCCCCTAAGGCAATCCCTACGGCAGCTAAACCTGCAAGTCCTACTAACCAAGGTAGCCAAGCAAAGCCACCGTCATCTGCTGCGCCCACCCAGTAAGGGGTCGGATACGCGTTACCGCCTAAGGCTTGTCCTTCGCTGTCACCTGCGGCCAGTTCTGTGACAAAGTCTTCTACTTCACCGGTATCTGGTACATAGTAGTAGTAGCTGCCATCTTCTGCTAGTCCTATGAGCGCACTTTCAGCCTCGTCATAATAACCTTCTATTATAAGGTCGCTGTCTTGGCCGGTTTCTTCTATGGATACGTGTAAGTCTTTACCGACACGTTTGGTGATGATGTGATCTGGTGCTCGGCCCGTCGAGGTGTCGATAAGTTCATAGTTTACTTTGTTTGTGGCTTTGATGACGGTTGGTTGTCCGTCTTTGGTGACAACTTGATGTTCGGCTATGCTTTGTACGGCATCATTTACTTTTACAATTATCGTTTTCATTTTGTATTCCTTGGATTCGCTTTTTATTTTTGAGTGTGTCTTTATTCTTCAGTAGCACTTACGGTGGCAACGACGCGGCGGTTGTTGTAACGACCTTCGGATGTGGCGTTGGTGTCTACTGGTCTGCTTTCTCCGTAGCCTACTGTGCTTAATCGGTTTGGTGCGATGCCATACTTCATAACCAATTCTTTTTTAACGGCTTCAGCGCGACGTTTTGATAAGTCCATGTTGTAGCTGTTTGTTCCGATACTGTCGGTGTGACCTTCAATGACGGTGCTGGTGTCTGGATATTTCTTCATATAGTCTGCAACCGCTTCGATGCGGGGGTTGAATACAGGCTGAATGACGGCTTTGTCAAATTCAAACAATACTTTTAGGTTTATTGGTTCGTCTATTTCAATGACAATCGGCGGCTCAGGCTCAACTATCTCTGGACAGTCGCGAACAACACGGCTGATTTGATGGGTTTGTTCGCTTTGGGTGCTTAGTATTTGCTGCGCGGCGCTTTCTTCAAGCTTGCTTAACGTCGGTGTGCCTGTGGCGTCATCAATGTCAATGTATATGTAGTAGTTTTCTTGGGGGGTGAATTCAACGAGATGACTAAAGGCGTTGGTGAGATCGTTTGTTTTAAGTCCGGTTGGTGCGACACTGATGTTGTGTTGTCCACTGCAGTAACGTATTTGTGAGTAGTGCCCTGGTTGTAGACTGACTTGGAATCGGCCGTCAATGGCGATATTGGCACTGGTTTGTAGTCCGTCGTTGTCTAGGGGACGTACAAAGATGAGGTTGGTTTCATTTGCCGCTAGTTCACTGGCATTCATGGGTTGAAAAGCGGTGTCACCCGTTTTGTGCCAGCCTATATGGTCTACTTGACGCATGCTGTCTTCTGCTGTTGCTGTGTACCCTATTCCAAACATAATCGCCCATAGGGAGGTGACTAGGCTACAGGTCCGAAGATGTCTTTTGGCTTGAATGTATTTCATTGGTGTCATCCTTAGTTGTGTTTAATCTCTATACGTAAAAGTGTTATGGGTTGTTTTAATTGTTTTAT
>NZ_JBXYJH010000033.1:0-4161 GCF_057396215.1 Psychrobacter sp. CX18
ACACCTTAAATAAACAAGTCGGTAGTCTCTATGATAAAGGTCATATCAGCTTATTAAACACGGCTGGCTCTACAACTAAAGCCAATATCATCAATAAGGTCAATGAGATTAAATCGAGTGCAGACATGGGTGATGTGTTTGTATTCTATGTGGCAGGTCATGGTTATAACTTCCCTGATACAGGCTATCATTTATTTACCTCTGACGTTGGGGCAACCTCTAGTAGTAAAGTTGCTCAAACAGGGATTAATGCAGAGGACTTACAAGACCTATTGGCACAGGTACAAACAGATAAAAAGCTTATCTTGCTAGATACGTGTGATAGTGGTGGCTCTATTGATGCCGGTCAGCTCATCGCCTCTCGTGGCTTAGATGATCAAATGGTGATAGAGCGGATGCAGCGTAAGGCAGGGGCTACGGTGATTATGGCAAGCTCGGATAAGCAAAAGGCGTTAGAGGGTTATCAGGGTCATGGGGTGTTTACTTATGGGTTATTGCAAGCCTTTAACGGTGCTGGTGATATGAATAAGGATGGGTATATGAAGACGGGTGAGTTATCAAACTATATTGAGGATGAGATACCAACTATTGCGCAAAAGGCATTTAGTCAGCCACAGTATCCAACCACCAGTACGGTGGGGAATGGCTTTGAGTTTAAGGTGGTGCGGTAGAGTGTGGTTTGCTATTTATTAGTAGCCAGTTAATGAGTGAATAAAAGAGAATAACTATGACAAAGCCGCGGTATGCTTCATTAACCTATATAGCAAAATATAGCACTGTATTAAGTTTAAGCTTAGTGCTATTCGCTTGTGACAGTGGCAGCGATTCACAAGCAGACACTGAATTTGATACATCTGTACAAACTGAAAACTCGACTATCAATCAAATAGATGTTCTAGAGGCAAACAGCAAGCAAATTAAGATCGCAAACATCGACAACGAAGATATTCGCTTAGGACAAAGAGTTGCTTTACTCATTGCCAATGCAGACTATGAGGGTCAAACAAAGCTAAACAACCCTATCAATGATGCCAACTTACTGGCTCATACCCTAAATGATCAGGGATTTAAGGTTACGTTAATCAAGAACAGTGACCGTGCCAATATGATTATGGCAATTGATGAGTTTGCGACACAGGCAGAAAAGGCAGAGTCTGCGGTGTTTTATTATTCAGGACACGGGATTCAGGATAATAGCCGAGTTAATTATTTGATTCCAGTAGATGCTCAGATTAAAGGGGAATCTAGTATTAAAGGGTTTGGCGTCAATAGTTATGACATTATTGATGCATTGGAGGCAGCAAAGCCTAGAGCCAGCTTGGTCATTTTGGATGCGTGCCGAAACAATCCTTTTATCAAGGTGCGGGGTTCGAAAGGACTAGCAAGTATGAATGTGGTGTCCGATAGCCAAATGGTGGTGAGTTATGCGACTCGTTCGGGAGAATTTGCATACGATAGCTCTGAAGTTAGCGATAGTAATAGCCCTTATGCGTTAGCGATTAATGAGTCGTTTAAGCAGATAGATAAGGTACCACTAATGAGCTTGCTGGATAGTGTGGCGGATAGCGTGGCTCAGTGGACAGAGGGTCATCAAAAGCCAACCCGTAGTGGCTCTATGAAGGTAAGCACTATGCTCGTTGTTGGGGACGAGAGTGTGGACGCTAAACCGTCAGTTACTCAACCAATTATCCCTCCTAAGCCAAAAGTTAAGTTTGCCAGCCCTGAGATTGAAATTATTCAGCCCCCCGCCCGTTGTTTTGATGAGATATGTTTTGAAGCAAAAGCTCAGCGTTTAGTATTTAAAGGTAAGCATGCATGGATTACTGATATTATCGATGAAGAGTTATTCACACTATCTGAGACTGATAAAAGTATAGAACAAATTCTTAGAGATAATATCAATGGCAGTGTGGAAGAAAGCATGGATGCTGATGGTAATATTCAGGGCTTCGGTTCAGATATAGAACTCACTGCAAATATGGTTTATCAAAACTCAGGGGTCATCGTAGTAGAGGTAGTCAGTTATATTTATTCAGGTGGTGCTCATGGTATGCATAACACAACTTATTTAAATATAGACCCTAATGATAAATCAGTACTAACAATCGACGATGTTTTTGTTGATGCTTATCAGAAGCAATTGAAAAAATCTGTGTACCCTGCTTATTTACATTGGTTAGAAGAGCACGGTATTTCAGAAGAAGATGCTATCTCACATCAAGAAAGTTGGCCTTTTACCTTAACTGAGAATTTTCGTTTTGTACCTGAAGGTTTAGAGCTTATTTATCAACCTTATGAGCTCGGGTCCTATTCCATGGGTGATGCCAAGCTTTTGATAAGGTATGAGGATTTGGAAGGTATTATTCAGCCACAATATTTACCAGAATAAAAAATAGCTTATCTATTTAATTCTAAGGACACTTACTATGAGCCAATCTAACCGACCACAAAGTTATAAAAAAACACTACAGCAACTTACCCTTTGGGGATGTTTGGCTAGTATTCGTTATCATAAATTGGGGGCAGTCGCTGCTGTAGCGTTGAGCATGGGTTTAATTCCGCAAGTGAGTATGGCGAGTGAAATTAGCGAAGCTAAATTTTTAGTGCAATTACAAACCGTAGAACAAACCTTTGAGTTAAGCCAACAAGAACGTATTAAACAGCTCATTGAACTAAGCAAACAGGGCAATATAGCTGCGGATATGACTTTGTATCGTTATAAAGCTAGAGGAGATAGTATTAACTATACACTAAATGAGGTAAAAGTAGCTCAGGCTATTCAAATGTTGAATGATAGTCATGATGATACTAATGGGTTGATTAGTCTGTATAAAGGATTTAATAGCCTTTATGAAAATCTAGATATAGAGCGTAACTACTCTGATGCGATAAGTTGGTTTAAGAAGTCTGCGAGTAACAAAAATGCCAATGCAATGTTTATGCTTGGTATTGTGTATGACAAAGGACAAGGTGTATCTCAAGACTATACCAAAGCCATGCAATGGTACACCAAAGCCGCTGATGCAGGGAATACAAATGCGATGTTCAATATTGGTTTTATGTATCAAGAAGGACTAGGTGTATCTCAAGACTATACCAAAGCCATGCAATGGTACACCAAAGCCGCTGATGCAGGTAATTCATATGCGATGCTCAATATTGGTGTTCTATATGCAAAAGGACAAGGCGTATCTCAAGACTATACCAAAGCCATGCAGTGGTACACCAAAGCCGCTGATGCAGGGAATACAAATGCGATGACCAATATTGGTTTTAAGTATTACAAAGGTCAAGGCGTCGCTCAAGACTATAGCAAAGCCATGCAGTGGTATCAAAAAGCCGCTGATGCAGGGAATACAAATGCAATGACCAGTATTGGTTTTATGTATCAAAAAGGGCAAGGTGTATCTCAAGACTATACCACTGCTATGAATTGGTATAAGAAAGCCGCCGATGCTGGTAACAAAATTGCGATAAATAGTATTGGTGTTATGTATAACAACGGGAAAGGTGTAGATAAGGACTTAAATATAGCAACTCAATGGTATCTAAAATCATACAAAGCGTTTCAAGCTAACTCCTCTGCTAACGATATAGACAATTTTAATATTGTCAAAAAGAACCTTGAAAACCTTCTTGCCTCTGGCAAAATAACCGACCCCGCCATCCGCAAACAAGTCGAATCTATCTTTGCCAAACCACCCCTAATCACTTGGCAATCTGCCCCGCCCAGCACCATTAACAACGACACCCTAAGCCTCTCCGTTCTACTCACCGACCAAGGTGGTGGTATCGGTGATGTGCGTGTCTTACTAGACGGTGTTGCTGTTGACCAAGCTAGCCGTGGACTAGGTAGGCAAGTCAACCAAACCACGCGTGACTTTACCTTATCTATTCCTAAAGGCACGCATACGCTGACGGTAGAAGCCTACCCCGGTGACAATATCGGTGTCACCAGTAAAGTGGTGCAGCAAATCACCTCAACCTATGCCCCTATTCAAAAGCCCAAACTACATGCGGTAATAGTCGGAATAGACACCTATCAAAACCCAGACCTTACCCTTAACTATGCCGCTAAAGATGCCAGTGCTATCTATAACACCTTAAATAAACAAGTCGGTAGTCTCTATGATAAAGGTCATATCAGCTTATTAAACACGG